>DUPJ01000128.1 GCA_012838355.1 Clostridiaceae bacterium | reverse complement strand
TTGCCGGCATGCTCCCCCGTTTTCATTCCGGCATCTTTCGTATAGGCTTAACTGGAATCGCACCAAACAGTCACAAAATCACAGGAACGGGAGCCTTTTATGAAATCCGTACGCCTTGGCAAGACAAATCTGAACGTGCCGTCAATCGTGGTCGGCTGCATGCGCCTGGCCGGCAAGACCAAAAGCGAGATGAACCGATTTATCCGAGCGGCGCTCGATCGCGGCGCCAATTATTTTGATCACGCCGATATCTACGGCGACGGACAGAGTGAAACGGTCTTCGGCGACGCATTTGCCGCTGATCCTTCGCTTCGGCGCGAGGATGTCATCCTGCAGTCAAAGTGCGGCATCCGCAAGCAGGGGGCCGGCTTCTACGATCAGTCAAAGTCGTACATCCTGAGTGCTGTCGATGGCATCCTGAAACGCCTGAAGACAGACTATATCGATGTCCTCCTGCTGCACAGGCCGGACGCTCTGGTCGAACCGGAGGAAGTCGCGGCGGCTTTCGATCTCCTGCAGGCGAGCGGGAAAGTTCGTTTCTTCGGGGTATCAAACCACCGCCCCAGCCAGATTGAGCTCCTGAAAAAGTTTGTCAAACAGGATCTGATCGCAAACCAGATCCAGTTCAGCCTTGCCGCATCGGCCATGATTGCGAGCGGCATGGAGGTCAACATGACCACCTCCGGCGCAGCTGACCGGGACGGCAGCGTCCTCGACTACTGCCGGCTGAAAGACATCACACCGCAGGCCTGGTCGCCGTTTCAGATACCGGCATGGCAGGGGAGCTTTCTCGGCCATGACTCGTATGCGCCGCTGAACGAAAAAATTGATACATTGGCCGCGAAATATCAGGTGACGCCAGCCGGCATTGCAGCCGCCTGGATCCTGAGGCATCCGGCCAATTTTCAGGTGATTGCCGGTACTTCCAGAGAGGATCGTCTCCTCGACCTGATCGCGGCATCCGACATTGTTCTGACTAGAGCAGAATGGTACGAGCTCTATCTTGCCTCGGGGCATATACTGCCATAAGCGAGATGTGCGATCAGTCGCCCTGCCGATGCTGTTTTGACGCATGAAGCCGGAAACAGACGAGGATAGCAAAAATCAGGATCAGGCCGCCTGCGGCCAGCCACAACGGGTACGTGTCTTCCCAATAGACGGCGCTCTGACCGACCGGCGGCATGGCGGGCGGATCAAAGACCATACCGTAATCGCCGGTCAGACGCTTGATGTTCAGCAGCTGGATGACCGGGACACCGCTTGTGAGATAACGTGAAATCAATCCGCTTTCAGCATCGATTTGTATGTATCGCGGGCGGATGACCCCCTGCATCTGCATAATCGCATTCTTCTTGACTCCAAGACTGGCTGTGTGCCCCCCGATCGACACAAACAGTTCAGGTGATCCAAATTGCTCGTACAGCGACAGTCTTTCATGAATATTCTGTTCAAAATCGGGCTCATAAAGAAACGGCAAGCCTGATGTTTCCAGGTGCACCTTCAGCTCGTCGCAAAATACGGGGTCGAGCTCGGAGCCGATATCCTGATCGCCGCCGATTGACACCGATTGCGGCAATTCGTCGAGATATCCCGCATCATGCAGGAACAGCACCATATCGGGAAAGCTGAATCCCGGGATATTCGCACCGTACATGCTGGCACTGGCGGAGACGGTATAAACCGGTTTCAAATCCAATGTCTGGCAGGCAGCCAGAAACGCCAGGTTCAGCCCTGGAAACGAGCCTGAAAGGTTCGCCGCCACGATATCACCCGAACGTGCCCCTGCCTCCGACAGCAGTCTGACAACAAGTGCCGCCATGTCACGTGTCGATGCCGTGCGCTTGGCCCCCGCATAGCACCCATGAATCCCGGCATTATCGGGTATCTGGTGCCCGGCATACTGGCCAATCAGATCGATAATCAGGGGGTGCATACTTAACAAGTCAGGCTCATTTTATTTGTGTCCTTAATCCCTTACACAGTTGTCAAATTGGCGAAAAATCTATTGCTGATATTACTTACTTGATCGTCTGTTGATATAGCACAAAAGCTTCTTTATCAAATACAAATGGTAATTGGCATAACTCGATATCCAATGGGAATGAACTTCTGGAAAGTTATTATTTTTAACCGAGCTGCGAAGTCAACACTGCACAAACGAATTGATGCCAACAGACAGAATCTGTCACGCCAAGGGGAGCGTCTCAAAGAAGGCACGCCTTCTTTTTGGCACGGTACAACGAAAAAATGGCACTCAACATGATCTGATTGCTGCACTTTGAATTTTGCCGATGGAGCATTTCACCGGCAGCCAGCATCCGTGATGACGATCTGAGGGCAGAAAACAACTTGACATTCACAGGTACCTGTCATATACTGAGTAAATAACAGGTACCTGTCAAGATGGAGGTTATGTATTGGATAAAAAGAATCAAGAAAATATGCTGGGCAATATGGACCGGGTCATGCGGCAACTGCGGCGTCGGCCGGAAGGCAGACGACATGGCGGCCGCGGGACGTACCGCATTCTGCGCCTTCTTTCTGAAACACCAGGTTTGAGCACACGCCAGCTGGCGGAAATAATGGATATTCGTCCCGCCTCGCTGAATGAACGACTGGCATCGCTCGAGCAGGACAAAATGATCCGGCGTGAACGGGACCCTAACGATCAGCGGGTCTTTCTCATCTATTTGGAACCGCCGGGACGTGATCTGCTCGATGACGCAAAAAGGCAGCGGCAGACCATGTACGCGGCCATTGAGAAGATCCTGACAAGTGAGGAGGTCCGGGAGATGTCCCGTTTGGCCGATAAGCTGGCCAATGGTCTCGAAACACTGAATAATCCGCAGGGTTTGGCTGCAAGCGGAAAGATAAGGGGCGCCGATGGACAATAGACCCGGAGGCGCTTTCGGCCGTGCCGGCCGTTATCTTACTGAGGAAGAGCGGGCGGCGCGCCCCAAGGTAACGCGGCAGCTGCTCATGCGCATTGCAAAGATCCTAAAGCCTTACTGGAAACAGATGAGCCTCGTCTTTCTGACCATTCTGGCAGCTACAGTTTTTCGGCTGCTTCCGGCCATTCTCACCGGCCGGATCATCGACGAAGGCCTCATCGGAAGTAACCTGCCCCTGCTTCTGCGCCTCATTCTCCTCTCTTTCGGCGTCATGCTGGCCGCAAGTCTCATCGGCGTGCTTGAGAGTTATCTGAGCACATGGATCGCCCAGCATGTCACGTTCGACTTGCGCAATAAGATGTTTCGCCATCTGCAGGCTATGGCACATCAATTCTTCACTGACAGCCGCCAGGGCGATCTCATCACCCGCATGACCAGCGATATCTCCGGTGTCCAGCAAACCATCAGCGGCACGCTGACCGGCATTTTGTCAAATTTGCTGACACTTGCCACGGCAGTGGCAGCCATGTATCAGCGCAACTGGATTCTGGCTACAGTCGGAATCACCCTGGTGCCGCTCCTGGCGCTGCCAACCAAAAAAGTGGGCAAGACCCGCTGGTCGCTCACCCGGGAAGCTCAGGCATCACAGGACGAGATCAACGGCATCCTCAATGAGACCCTCTCCGTCAGCGGTCAGCTTCTGGTCAAGCTCTTTGTGCGCGAAGAATCCGAGGCCTCACGCTACGAAGCAGCCAACCGCCGCATGATCGGCCTCAATATCCGGGAACGCATGGCCGGACGCTGGTTTCGGGTCGCTTTATCCACCTTCTCCAGCATCGGTCCCATGCTCATCTACCTGGTGGGCGGTTACCTGATGATACGGCAGGGAGCAGATCTGACCGTCGGCGACATTACAGTACTCGTCGCCCTGCTGGGACGCATGTACGGCCCCGTCAACTCTCTCATGGGCATCCAGGTGGACTGGATTCGCTCCATGGCGCTTTTTACCAGGATCTTCGATTATTTCGATCTGCCGGTCACCGTGGTCAATCCGGTGAACCCCGTTAAACCGGAGCGCATTGACGGCGTTCTCGAATTTCACCAAGTTGATTTTGCCTATGAGCCGGATCGTCCGGTCCTGAAGGATATCAGTTTTCGCCTGGACAGCGGCCGAAGCGTCGCTCTCGTTGGACCGTCCGGTGCCGGCAAAAGTTCACTGATCAACCTGATTCCGCGCCTCTACGATGTGACATCCGGTTTCATCACGCTTGACGGAATCGATCTTCGCCGGCTCGATCTGGACATCCTGCGCCGAAACGTCGGCATCGTGACTCAGGACACCTACCTTTTCCAGGGAACCATCCGCGACAATCTGCTTTACGCCAGGCCGCAGGCATCACAGGAAGAACTGGAAGACGCCTGCCGAAAGGCAAACATCCACGATTTCATCGCCGCGCAGCCGCTCGGTTATGACACCGT
>DUPJ01000127.1 GCA_012838355.1 Clostridiaceae bacterium | reverse complement strand
TGACGTGTCTGCCTGGCCGACTGCTTGATGTCGTTTCCGTCTCCGTCCAGATGGATAAACAGGTCGGGCACGAGATCGTTTCTGAGCGCATTCGATTCGCAAATCAGGACCAGCGGTCCGGCCGGAAGTGAGCGCAGGATTTCGGTGAAGCGTTCGCGCCGTCTCCTGTCGTCTGTCTCCACGTGCCAGACCCCGCTGCAGCCGGCGGCAAAAAGCGCGTGCACACTCGGCTTTTGCTCGTCCTGCTTCTCGCGTACGAGTCGGCTGACCGGATTGGCTGTGGTGCGCAACTTTACGGCATATACGGGGATCCCCTTTTTTGTCAGGACATCGGCCAGAGCGGCAGCGAGCGTGGACTTGCCGAGATTCCGATGGTCGGCTCCAATGAGAATGAGATACGGGGTCACAAACTTCCCCCGATCGTGACAAGTTCGCCCGTCCGCTCAAATCCGTAGCCTCCGAGAGGCAAAACGCGCGTGCGGAACGCATCGCTTCTCAAGGCCTCTATGAAGTGCTCGATGCGGGGATCTTCCAGGGCTGAAGCGTAAATTAAAAAATCGTAATCTTCGCCGGCGAGGGGAACAAAATCAAGGCCGAGTGCATTGGCGGCCGAAAGAATGCCGAGGCCGACATCGGCGCTGCCTGCTGCGACGGCGGACGCCACCGCCATGTGCGTCGACATGACCCGCTCGTAACCCGTGACATCGTCCGCTGCAAATCCTTCTTTCTGAAGCAGATAGTCGAGCAGAATACGGGTGCCTGCGCCGCGCTGCCGGTTGACAAACCGGATGCCGGGACGGACGAGATCCGCGATTGCAGCAATACCGTTCGGATTGCCGGGCGGCACGATGAAGCCCTGGATGCGCGACACCCCCTTGATCAGGATCATGTCGTCATGCGGAAAGTAGCGGCGCACGGCCGCTTCGTTGTAAATGCCGGCTGCCGCATCAAGAATGTGCGTGGGGGCGATGTTGGCCTCCCGATTTTTCAGCGCGAGCAGGCCGGCCTGACTGCCGACGTGCGACGAGGCGAGCGGCAGCAGATCCGAGAGGATATCAACGACCAGATCATGGGAGCCGACGGCGAAAAGCTTGGCCTTGATGTCGGACAGGGGTTTCAGAAGGGATACGCTGAGCGGGGCGCCGGCAGCGATGCCTTCAGCGGCGCGCGGAATGACGGCGATGCCGTCCGCCCGCACCAGACTCATGAGGACGCCGGCCCCGCCGGAGAGCGGGGAGGCGATCAGCCGGCCGTCAACCCAGCCGAGATGAACGCGCACGTGTTCTTCGCTCTTTACGGACGAGACGATTTTTCTGGCCGATACGGCCGTCTCGAACGGCCGAACGGTACGGACAAAGCCGTCAAGAACCGGCCGCACAAACGTGTCGAATGCCAGATATGCGGACACGGGGAACCCGGGAATGCCGATGACCGGCTTGCCGTCAACCACGGCGAGCACCACCGGCTTGCCCGGCTTCATGGCGACGCCGTGCACGATGACTTCGCCCAGATCGGCGAGTACCGCGGCGGTGAAGTCTTTGGATCCGGCCGAGGAGCCCGCAATGATGAGCAGCATGTCGGCCTTTGCGAGATGTTCCCGGACCGCCTGCCGGAGTTCTTCCGCCTGATCGCCGATGACGGGCGTGACCGTGGCGTCGGCACCGCTTTCAGCCAGCATGCCGGCGAGCATGAGCGAGTTTGTATCGCGGATCGTGCCGACTTTCAGGCGGTCGCCGTCCTGTACAATCTCGTTGCCGGTCGGCATGACCGTGACGGAGGGCCGCTTCATCACTGTGACCGTTTCGACACCGCCCGCCAGTGCAGCCGCCAGGTCGACGGGACGCAGGCGGTGGCCGGACGGCACGATCATTTCGGTGGCGACGATATCTTCCCCGATCGGCCGGATGTGCTGCCAGGGTGTGGCCGGCGCAAAAATGCGCGCATGCGCATCACCGTTCGAAACGACATCTTCGATCATGATGACGGCATCGAATTTTGCGGGCACCGTCTGCCCCGTATTGATCCAGACGAAGTCGTCGCCGGCTGCCAGATCCAGCGGCGAGGTCTCGCGTGCTGCAGCCGTCACGGCCGATTTCACGGCAATACCGTCCATCGCCGCCTGATTGCTGTTCGGAGACGATAAGCGGGCGAACACGGCCGCGGCCGTTATCCTGCCGAGTGCAGCGGCGACCGCGATCGTTTCGGCCGGCCGGTTCAAAGCGGGCTGCAGCCGGCGCCGGTACCGGTTGAGTGCGTCGTCGACCGGGATGTTCTGAATAAAGACGTTTCGCTCGGGCTTCAGATTATTTGAATCAGCCATAAGAACCACCTTCGAGACTATATACCAGGACGGTCTGCCCCGCGTTCACACCTTCCTCATCTTCGGGAATGACAAAGTAGCCGGAAGAAGAGGCGAGCAGAGATACAAGGCCGCTCTGACCGCGCAGCGGACGGCATACCGGCTGCCCGGCATCATCCGTTTCGAGGCGGACCGTTTGAAATGTCCGTCGTCCCGGTGAGCCGTGGCATGGCTCAAGCAAGCGGGCAGGAACGGGAGCCGGGCCCGGGCCGATGAGGCCGAGTCGGTTGAATGCCGGCCGCATCATGACCTGAAAAATGAGAGAACAGCTTGCCGGATGTCCCGGCAGACCGAGGATCAGGGTACTGCGGCTCATGGCGACCAGGGTCGGTTTGCCGGGTTTGGCGGCCAGACCGTGAATGACGATGCGGCTTTCGGGCAGCCCCGCGACAATCATCTGCGTAAAATCACGTTCGCCGACGGAACTGCCGCCCGACACGAGCACGATGTCAGCCTCGGCAGCGGCCCGTTCCAGTGTGTTTTTGAGTTGTTCGGGATCATCGGCGACGATGGCGGAATAGGTTACCACGCCGCCCAGACGCCGGATCTGGCTTTTCAAAACAACGGCATTCGTGTCCCGTACTTCGCCGATCCCGAGCGGCTGATTCCAGGGGCGAATCTCGTCGCCAGTCGAAATCACGGCAAAGCGCGGACGGGCGATGAGCGAAACGGTGTCAAGCGACAGTGAGGCGAGCGCACCGAGAGCGGCCGGTCCGAGCCGCGTGCGGGCGGGCAGGATGCACGCCCCGCGCGCAATATCCTCGCCGACATCGATCGTATGCATGCCGGGTGCGACACTTTTTGCAAAGAACACATCGTCCTGGTGCGTTTCGCTGTCCTCCACCATCACGACGGCATCCGCACCGGGCGGCAGCATGCCGCCAGTCGGGATGGCCACGGTTTCACCGGATCTGAGCGGTGCGGTCACGACCTCGCCCATGCGGATCGCGCCGGTCAGGCGAACAAGTGCCGGAACGGATGCACTGGCGCCGTCCGTATCGCGCGCACGGACGGCAAAACCGTCCACGGTCGATTTGCGGTAATTCGGCACATCCTCCGACGCCGTCACATCCTCAGCCGTGATCCGGCCGTCGGCGTCCTCGAGCGAAACGTCTTCCTGTCTCCGGAATAGCGTCGTTTTGAGAAATGACGTGATTTCAGCGACCGCCTCATCAACGGAACTCAAAGAAAAGAAAAGCATATTACAGCTCGGTATTTTCCGAAAGTGATGTCGGACGGATCTCAAGTTCGATATAGTCTGCGTCTTCGCACCCGTGCAGGGTGCGGACCATGGCGCGGACTGCATCCGCAATGATCCGCTCCACAAACGGGACCAGCGGCACAAGCTGCCCGTCGACCGTCAGGTCGAGCATAGACTCCGGTTTCGGTTGTTGTTTTTTCATGATGCTCCTGATTTCTTGCCTTTTGACGGCATGTAATCTCCGTTATTGTAATGAATCGGCGGAATAAAAAACATGCGGCACGATACGTGC
>DUPJ01000126.1 GCA_012838355.1 Clostridiaceae bacterium | reverse complement strand
TGCCTCGTCCACATCGACCGCAGTTATCTTATCCGCCTGGTTCAGCGCAACGTGAAGCGGCAGATTCAGGGTGGAGAGCGGCTTCAGGTAGCCTTCAATTAACAGCTGCTCAATCGTGTTCATCGACACCGGCTCCCCTTTTGGAATGCCGATCACCTCTCCTGCCAGCTGGTGGCGCTGGCAGACATCAGAAAACGGCCTGCCGAGTGCCGACAAGCCCATCACGATAATAATCTTCTGTGTGCTTGAGTGAATCACCGGCTCGTGTGTGGCCGGGAATTTGAGCGGCAGCTGCTTTGAACCATCTGCCTCGATCAGGACAAGATCGGCTGCTGCAATCGCCCGATTGAAGTAATCATCGCCGGGATACTGCAGCTTGCCGTGTTCGGCCGGATCCGCCAGGGTGATGATGCGGCGCTTTCTCAGTTCTTCCAGCGCTTTATCTTTATCAGAGATGTAATTTTCGACCGGCACAATGCGTGTCGTCGTCGTGATGATCACCGACTTTTCCGAAGCTTCTTCTTTTGCCAGGGCGAGCATCAGGCTCGACTTGCCGCCGGCACCGACAAACGACATGATGTGAGTCTCCGGTATCAGTCCAAACGCCTCGCTCAGGATCTGGCAGGGCTTTAAGCGGCCGTTTTCGAACCGGGCATTCAGCACATGTTCTTCTGGCGGAAGAGGCGGATCATGGCATCGATAACAGCACCGCCCAGTGCCCTCGCCTTATCCGAAATCGTGCAGCAGTTATCGACTTCCTCGCAGCGCGGATCGATATCACCGATCTTGAACCCCTTCGTCACCTCAAAGTTGTCGCGGATCAAACCGCGGACAACGCCGGGAAACGGAGCCGTCACCTCCGAGTCATCGACCGTCATCACAAGATCGCCGGTCTCGACCGTATCGCCGATCGAGCGGATCAGGTGAACGGTTCCGTCATGCGGGGCTCTCAGTACGCGTTCAATGGCACGGCCGCCGATATCACCGGGACTTCCCGTATTCGGAATGGCATTTCCTTCAAAAATCAGACGTCCGAGATTGTGGCCGCGCATCGTCTCAATCACGACATCGCAGTCAACACCGGCCGTGAAACCGGGACCCAGGGCAATCGTAATCGGCGCCATATCCTTCGACATGCCGATATTCTTCTTGGCAATCACCGCATCGATGATGGCAACCGGATCGATGTCTTTCAGATAGCGAAACTCCGGATCGATCAGGATCGGGACTTTTTTGTTCGCCAGAATGGCTCTTGCCTGCTCCAGACTGTCGGCTTTTACAGCCGTTATATCTTCCACCGTCACTTCGCCGTCGTAGACCGCCTCGGAAAGCGACGCTGCGCGGCGGACCGCCGTCGGGCGCTCTGTCTCCGTCACGTACACGAGAAAACCGGCATGATAAAGCTTCTGTATCACACCGGTAGCCAGATCGCCGGCACCGCGAACAATGACCCGCATCGGTTTATCTCTGTCCATTTTTCCTCCCGAACGCGTGTGGTTACTTCTCCGTTATTGTAGCACCGGATGCTTGCAGGCATCCGCCAACTTCTCCGTCATGTGGAAGCGGCTGCACCGGTGCTTGTGACTCCACTTCTGATGAGCATCACGCAGATATCTGAATCAGATGCAAATCAATCGCTTCCGGCAGCATCACAAACCACGTCACTCACGCGATTGCGCGATTCATGTCAAGTCTTTTGTGACCTGCGTGAGCAGCTGGTCCAGAAATACGTCGATTCCGCTCTCCGGAGCATGGATGATCTGTTCCAGCTGTCTGGCTTCCTCGCGCAGAACCTGTTTGTCGGTGATGGCCTCAAGCACAAAAATCTTGTCATGCTCCGTTTTGTGCATGGCTTCCGCATCGAGATAAAGCTCTTCAAACATCTTTTCACCGGGACGCAGACCGATGTATTCAATCGGAATATCGACATCCGGCTCGTACCCGGACAGGCGGATCAAGTCGCGCGCAAGGTCGGCAATTTTCACGGGCTTGCCCATATCCAGCACAAAAATCTCGCCGCCGTTCGCGTAGGCACCCGCCTGCAATACGAGGCAGGCCGCTTCAGGAATCGTCATAAAGAAGCGCTCGATATCCGGATGCGTCACCGTGACCCGCTTCTCCCGTTCAATCTGCTGCTTGAAAAGCGGGACCACCGAACCGGATGAGCCAAGGACATTGCCGAACCGGACGGCAGCGTAGCGCGTCCCGGGATATTTCTCGCGCATCTGCATAATCACCATTTCGGCGATGCGCTTCGTGCTGCCCATCACATTCGTCGGGTTGACGGCCTTGTCGGTCGAAATCAGGACAAAGCGCGACACGCCGAAGCGGCCGCTCGTCTCCGCGACATTTTTCGTGCCATACACATTGTTCTTGACGGCATC
>DUPJ01000125.1 GCA_012838355.1 Clostridiaceae bacterium | reverse complement strand
GATTTCTGCGCCCACCTCAAAGCCACGATCGACATCCTCGAGAAGACACCGGCTTACCGTCTGATCTTGCTCCCGGAAACACCTTTTCACCATCTCGCCGTCGTACTTCGGCGGCCGCACACAGTGGTTCTGCTGCATGATAATTCAGCAGGCCGGGCTTTTCAGCTGCAGCATTCAGCCGTGAACGACGGCATTTCCCTCTGGCTCGAGGATCTTGCCGGCCGTGTTCCGCCTGCATGCCGCGAGCCGGAGCAGGTCATCAGCACGCTGAAGCAGCTGCTGCGGCAATGCGAGGACGGACCATAGCAAAACTGGTCTAGCAATCCAGCCAATTAGTTTTTCGCACACGGCTTATTTGCTGAAACACAGTCTTAATTTTGATTACCGGTTGCACATATTGACTATTCTGGTATACACTTTCAGTCAAACAAGCATAAATTCCGGTATAGCTATCCTGTCAAATTTAATGGAGAGAATCATGGTAATCACTGTAAGCAAGGCGTTAAGCATCCCAATACATGAGCAGATTTTCCTCCAGCTCAAAAGTCAGATCCTGCTCGGCGAAATGGAGCCCGGCACACGGCTTCCTAGTGTGAGACAGATGTCGAACCTGGTTAAGGTGAACCGTCACACCATCTCCAAAGCGTATCTGGAACTGGAAAAATCGAAGCTGGTTCAGACGTATGCGTCATCCGGCACATTCGTGCGTGACCATGTCTCGGTATCGGAAAATGGTGATAAAAATTACGAAGCATGCAAGGCACTGATCGCCGAAACTCTCGAAAAGGCAAACGAGTGCGGATTTTCCGGTGACGAGTTTTTTAGTCTGCTCTATGCATCGATGCTTCTGAAGGAAACAGAAAAACCGCGCGCGCTGTTCATTGAGTGCAACCAGTACGCGCTGGATCAGTATGTCCAGGATATCAACAAAGAGATTGACATCGAGGTTGACGGCTGCTTGCTTGACGACCTCGGATCGGCTGAGGGATACGATATCGATGTGCAGGACTATGACCTCATCATGACAACACTTGGCCACTACGCCGATGTCAGGGTGCGGCTGCCGCAGGTATACAATATATATGCCTTGAATTTCGGCCCGTATCTTTCGGTCGTCAACCAGATCCGCCAGCTGCAGAAAGACACAAAAATTGCGATCGTCTGCGTCAGTCCTTCAGGAGCGGAAGGGCTGCGCGAAGCACTGATCGATCTCGGCATTTCACGAAACATCCTAAGTGCGGCCGATGTTAACAATAAGCGAGCGCTCCTTGACCTGTCAGCCGAAGTCGATGTCTTCGTCGCGTCCAAATATGCGCTGCTGCAGGCACCTGAATTTTTCGACACATGCGGCAAGCACATTATTGAATACAAGAACGTTCTGCAAAGGACATCGATCATGATGATTAATCAGGTTATCGCATCTATGAAAACAGCAGCACAAACAGCAAATGAGTCCGCATATCAGGAGTAAACGAAAGATGACAAACAAAGAAAAAACCGGTTATCGGATCGTACTTCTGAACTTTGGATCCACTTCAAGCGAAGTCGGTTTCCTCGATCGGGACGGCACCGCCAGCCAGCATAAAATAAGACATGACGACCATTTGCTTTCACTCCCCGTCGGCGAGCAGCTGGCGGAGCGGACGGCTGCCGTCAACGCATGGCTGGCTGAATCGGGACACGATCCCGCGGACATCGATGCAGTCGTCTGCCGCGGCGGCCGCATCCGTCCGGTTCGTTCCGGAATCTACCGGGTCAACCGGCAGCTTCTGGACGATTCGAATAATCTGGAAAATGGCGATCACGCCGGACGGCTGTCGGTATTGGCCGGCCAGGAACTCGCGCAGCCAAGCGGCTGTCCCGTCTTTGTAGTCGATCCCATTTCGGTCGACGAATTTGAACCGGTGGCGCGCGTCTCCGGCCTGGCGGGCATCGAGCGGAAGAGTCTTGGACACATGCTGAACTCGAAGTATGTCGCCGAAAAAGCAGCTCTTGAACTGGGAATCGAGTACGGCCACGCGCGCATGATCGTCGCTCACCTGGGCGGCGGCGCCACCATTTCGGCACACAGGAACGGACGCATGGTCGACCTCATCAATGACTTTGAAGGCGCCCTGACGCCGGAGCGGAGCGGCTTGCTGCCCACTTACGAAATCGTCAATCTTTGCCGCCGTCATGATCTGAATGATGTCAGCCGCATGCTGGAAGGCCGCGGCGGTTTCTTTTCCTATCTCGGCACAAAGGATTTTTCTGCCGTCGTCCGGCTCGCCGCAGCGGGAAATTCAGAGGCAAAACTCCTGCTCCAGGCATACCTGTACCAAAATGACAAGAGCATCGCAGCGATGCTCGCCGTCATTGATTTCAGACCGGATGCTTTTGTGCTGACTGGCGGCATCGCGCATGAAGCGACGGTCAGGGAGCACATGCGGGAACGCTTCGGGCAGATGGCGCCGGTCGTCATCTATCCGGGCGGGTTTGAATTTGAGGCACTGATGGAAAACGCCTGGCTGGCGCTTCAAGGCAAAAAGCCGGTGCGACGTTACCCGGACGGGGAGGTACCGGCATGAGCCCACTTGACCAATTATGGCAAAACAAGCTGCCTCAGGCACGAGTCCCCCTGATTGCCGTCGGACCCTACAGTGCCGTGACATTGACGGCCCTTTCGGATCTGGCGGCAGAGGGCCTGATCCGCCCGGTACTTCTGGGCGACCGGGTAAAAATACGGCATGCACTTTCGGCGTTGAGCCATGCGGAATCGTTGCTGTCGGGCCAGATCATCGACTCGGAACGTCCGATGGAGGATGCCGCCGTCCTGATCTCGCACTACCCTGACTCCGCCCTGATGAAAGGCGATATCCACTCCGATGTATTTCTGAGGGGCATCGTCGCCGCAAAACTGGTAAAACCGGGCCGCCTGATGTCCCATCTCGCGGTTTTCGAAACGAATGAAAAGCGCCCGCTCTTCATTACGGATCCCAGCATCTTCATCAATCCGGATGTGGCCCAGCGAATCAAGATCACGGCGAACGCCATCGACACGCTGCAAAGACTCGGCTATGACGAAATCCGCGTGGCCGTTTTATCGAGTGTCGAAACGGCAAGTGAAAGCATTCCGTCATCCATGGAAGCCAGAGCCATTGCCGCCCACTTTGCCAATCTGGAGCGAATATTTGTCGACGGTCCGCTCTCGCTTGATCTGGCCGTCTCCGCCGAGGCAGCCAGAACGAAGGCTTCCCGATCCGAAGTGGCCGGCCGGGCCGATGTTCTGGTCGTCCCGAATCTTGACGCCGGCAACATGCTTTGCAAGGGGCTGAACTTCCTTGCGGCCATGCCGAGTGCCAACCTGATTGCCGGTACAGTCTGCCCCGTCGTGTTCAGTTCGCGCGCAGCGGGCCGTGAAGAAAGAAAGCAGACGATTCGCCTGGCTTTGTCCGGCAGGAGAGACACACTGCGCGCTTAGCGCGAGGTTGCTCACTTGAAGGATCAACCATAAACAAACCCGCATACGAGCGTACAGGAGGTACCATGTTAAAAGAAATCGAGAACGTGAAGATGAACGGCATGCCGTATTACAGTGACGACAGATGGGTGTCGCCGCTCAACTTCGATCCCGAAACCAGGCCGGAGACAACATCAAAACAAATCTACATCCATGATGTGACTCTGCGTGACGGAGAGCAGACGACAGGATTGAACTGGACCGAAGACGAACGCATCCGCATTGCCGTCGCCCTCGACCGTCTGGGCGTGCAGCGAATCGAGGTCGGCATGCCGATCGTGTCGCCGGACATCGTTAAAGCGTGTCAGGATCTCTCGCAGATGGGGTTGAAATCGGAGCTGGTTGCATTTTGCCGGGCAAGAAAAGACGACATCGATTATGCCCTCGAATCCCAGGTAAAGCACGTTATCGTGGAGCATGCAGTCAATCCGTACACAAATTTTTACGGCTACAGCGTCGACGACCAAAAACTGTTGGAACGCGTTATTTCAACGATCGACTATGCGACTTCAAAGGGACTTAGCGTAACGTTCATGGGCTGGGATGTCACACGTGCTCCGCTCGACTACGTGCTTGGCATTTACCGGCAGGTAGTCGAAAAGGTTCCGGTGTCCTCTGTCGTCTATACGGACAGTTTCGGCGTTGCCACACCGAATGCTATTTCCAGGGTGATCCGGGAAATGAAATCGTCATTCGACTGTCCCGTGGAATTCCATCTGCACAATGAATTCGGCATGGCCATGGGAGCCGTAACGTCAGCCATTTTTGCCGGCGTCGACGGTATTCACAGCTCGATCAACGGGCTCGGTGAACGCACCGGCAACGTCGCAACGGAAGAAGTCATTGCCGCCTCGGAACTGCTGCTGAATGTACCGACCGGAACTGACAGAACCTACATCGACGAGATCACAAAACTGGTCAGTGACATAACCAGCATCCCGATTCCAACCAACAAGCCGGTCACTGGGACGAAGCTGTTCTGGCTTGAGTCCGGAGTCGTCGTTCAGGCCAAGGAGCGCATGGAACAGGCCGGAATCGGCGCGGCGATGTCCCCTTATTTGCCTCATCTGGTTGGACGCGAGGACATTAAGATCGTCGTCGGCGGCTCAAGCGGCAAGGACACCATGGCGTACTTCCTCGACAAATTTGGCATCCCCCGCAAGGACGACTTTGATCTGGCGGCGGCACTGCAGGCATGCAAGGATTTGTCGCGCGAAAAGCGCCGCAACCTGACGGATGATGAAGTCAGGGCAATTCTGGAAGCGGAAGCAGCGAGGTAGCGGCATGAAAGCATATATCCAGCTTGATTCAAGCGATAACGTGGTGACAGCCATCAAAGATCTGGAGGCAGGGTTTCGGGTCGAAACAGCTGCAGGATCCGGCGTGGTGCTGTCAGGACCAATTCAAAACGGTCATAAATTGGCTTTGAACGACATTCGTCGCGGCGAACACGTTCGCAAGTACGGGAAGGTGATCGGTGAAGCGACAGCTGACATCAAAGCCGGCGAGCATGTTCACGTGCATAACGTGATGAGCCTGAGAGGAAAAGCAAAGCATGATTAACAACGCAAAACAATTGACAGGATATCGCCGCCCGAACGGGCGGGTCGGCATCCGAAATCACCTGCTTGTCATCCCCACCGTCGGCTGCGCGAATGTCGTCGTTGAGTCATTGGCCCGGCATTTCAGCACATCGATCATGACCGTGACTCACCCTTATGGATGTACATTTGATACCGTCAGCAACGAAGAAACAACCGACACAATCGCCGGCTTCGCGGCCAATCCGAATGTCGGTGCCGTGCTGCTCATCGGTCTCGGCTGTGAGTCAGTCTCAATTGACCGCGTCTATAACCATGTCAAGGCCAACGGCACGATCGTGGAAAAGCTCGTCATTCAGGAAGCAGGCGGCACGGTAAAAACAACCGAGAAGGCGATCGGCATTATCTCTTCCATGCAGGAACAGCTTGCTCTGATGGAACGGGAACCGATTGATCTGAGTGAGCTTATCATCGGTCTTGAGTGCGGTTCCTCCGACAGTTATTCCGGTCTTTCCGTCAATCCGGCGCTGGGTATGACGTCCGACCTGATCGTCGCAGGGGGCGGCACGGTAATTCTGACTGAGCTGACCGAATTCATCGGTGCCGAGGATTTGCTCTACCAGCAGTCCGCCTCGCCGGAAATCGCAAGCAAACTGAAGCATTACCTCGATGAGACGGAACGGAATCTGTCTCGCGTCGACAACAACGGCGAACTGCTCGATATTGCTCCCGGCAACATCCAGGGCGGTCTGACAACGCTGGAAGAAAAATCACTCGGCTGTGTCAAGAAAGGCGGCACAACCCCGGTCCGTCAGATCGTGGGACACGGCGAGATTCCGAGCGAACACGGTCTTGTAATCATGGACGCATCCGGTCATGACGTCGAATCCCTGATCGCCCTGGCGGCAGGCGGCTGCCAGCTGATCTTCTTCTCTACCGGCCGCGGCACCCCGACCGGCAACCCGATCGTTCCGGTCATCAAAGCGTCATCCAACGATTACATTTACGAACACATGGCCGACAACATAGACATCAGCTGCGGCACCGTCATCAGCGGCGAAGAAACAATCGAACAGGCAGGTGAACGCCTCTTCGATCTGATGCTTGATGTCGTAAACGGCAACGAGACAAAAAGCGAAATTCACCATTCGGTTGACTTCGCGATCCGCCGCCGCGGTGTCGGTGTCTGCATCCTCTAGAGTATGCAAATAGTGAGGAGAGGTGAGTCTTTTGGACAATAATGTATTGGAAATAACCGGCCTCAACGTCGAGTACAAGGTTAAGCGCAAAATCCGCCAAATTCTTTCAGACATCTCCATGACTGCGAAAGCCAGTGAGATTATCGCGATCATGGGACCGTCCGGCTGCGGTAAATCGATCCTTCTGAAGAACATCGCAGGCATACTGAATCCAACAGGCGGCAGGCGGGTCATACTTGGCCGCGACTGCACAAGAGAAGTGCCGATTGAGATCAAGGAACAGATCGGTTTCATTTATCAGGACAGCAATCTGCTGCCGTGGCGCTCCGTTTATGACAATCTGAAGCTGCCGTTCGAGATTTTCGGAAAATCAAAGTATGACAAGATCGATACGCGCATTTCGGAGGCCCTGGAAATGGTCGGTCTGGCTGACTATAAGCAAGCCCTGCCGCAGGAACTTTCCGGCGGCATGATGCAGCGTGTAGGGATCGCCAGGGCCATGGTATTTAAGCCGCAGATCCTTCTCATGGACCAGCCGTTCGGTGCGCTGGACGCGATCACCCGACGAAAACTGCGCTTCGACTTTCTGCGTATTTTTGAGCAGGCTGGCCCGACCATCGTGATTGTGACGAACAGCATCGACGAAGCACTGCTCTTTGCGAGCAAGGTGATCGTGCTTGGCGGCATGCCGGGACAAATCGAAGAAATCATCGATGTCCCGTTTCCGTATGCAGAACGGACCACAGAAGTCGCCTTTGATGAGAAATACACCGATCTGCGCAAACACATGATCGACATCATCAGCAGGCAATATAGAGAAGAGAAAGGACACAAGCATGAACCCGTCAGTTAGTCTGAAGAAGTCAAGAAAACTTTGGCACAATGCCTGGCCGCCGCTCATGGTACTGGTGATCATCATACTCATCTGGGAGTTTGCGGTCCGGGCTTTTGACGTGTCGCTGGTGGTATTGCCGCCGCCCAGTTTGATCTTCTCTGAAACAGTGCGATATTTCAGAAGTGAACTGCTGGAAGACTGGCTGGCCACGATCAAGATACTGGGCATCGGCTATTTCACCGGCGTACCGACAGGACTCGTCCTGGCATCGCTGATTTCACAGTCAAAACTGGCAATCAAGGCATTCACCCCTCTGATCACGGTGCTGGTCACCCTGCCCGTCATGGTCATCATCCCAATCTACATGGTCTGGGTCGGATACCAGATTGAATATCGCGCCATTCCGGTCTTTCTCAATGTGGCATCGATCATCACGCTGAACACACTGTCGGGTTTCATCAATGTTGAAACGCGCATGCTGGAACTGGCGTCTGGATACGGTGCCTCACGTGCACAGACATTCTTCAAATTTATCCTGCCGAATGCCATGCCTGAGATTTTCCAGGGACTGCGGCTTGGCTGTACCTTCTCGATCCTGAATACAATCGGCATCGAGCTGATCGCCGGCAAGATCGGAATGGGATTCAGCGTGCAGTACTTCAGCGGCCTGCTCAAAACACCGATCGTCTGGGGATGCATCCTGATCGTCGGTATTACCGGGCGAATTATGTTCTCGATTGTGCAGTCTCTTGAGAAACGATTCGTAACCTGGACGAGATAGTGGGTGGTGTTATGGACAAAATAATAATGAAAAATGTAAGCAAGGTTTTTCAGACGAGGCGGCAGACGATTCATGCACTCCAGGACATCAACCTGAATGTGCCGGAAAAATCGATCGTCGGCATCGTCGGACCAAGCGGATGCGGCAAGTCGACGATCATCCGTCTTCTGAATGACATCATCAAGCCGACGTCGGGTGATATCGTCGTTGACGACTACACATACGAAGCGAAAATTCCTGCTGACGTGATCCGAAAATTCGGCTTCATCTTCCAGCGGCCGAACTTGCTTCCCTGGCTGACATTGCGCGAAAATATTCAGTTTCCGCAGAAAATCGTCGGCTTGAAAGGTCCCGAATGGGATCGCGTGGTTGATGACCTGATCAAGATCGGTCGGCTGGAAGACGTCGCGGATCAATACCCGTCTTCTCTTTCAGGCGGCATGCTGCAGCGCGGCGGTGTCCTGCGCGCCATGGCGACGCGGCCTGAGATTCTGCTCATGGATGAACCATTCGGTTCACTGGACGACATGCTGAGGGAACAGCTCGATATTGAGACGCTGGAGATCTGGCAAAAGCTGGAACAGACGATCATTTTCATCACGCATAACGTGCGTGAAGCGATTCTGATGTCAGGTAAAGTTTACGTCATGGCAACGGAGCCGGGGCGGATTATCGCTGAAATTCCGATTGACATTCCGTATCCGAGAGAGTTGAAAATCATTGCCGATCCGAAGTTTCTCGAGTATGAACGCCAAATCACAAACCTGATCGGCGAAATCGATCTGAGTACGATCAAGTAAAGGACGGGAGAAGAAATGGTTAAACAAGAAAATACACTGTATCGCATAGCCAAAGTCATCGCCCCGATCATCGTTTTCCTGATCGTGTTCGGCGGACTGGAGTGGGCGATCGGCCATTACGACGTCCCGCGCTGGCTCATTTCCAAGCCGAGTGACACCGTTCAGGTGCTGTTCGATAAGTTCGGTGAAATCTGGCCGAACGTGTGGGTGACGATCAAGGAGATCCTGATCGGTTATGTGATCGGCATATCACTCGGTATCAGCATGGCACTTCTCTTCACCAGCAACCGCTTCGCCGAGAAAGCTGTCAGCCCGTACGTCGTGTTCCTCATTGTAACGCCCCAGATCATTCTGGTACCGCTTCTCATGCTTTGGATGGGATTCGGCATTGAGGTGAAATTTACGGCTGTGGCCCTGTCCTCCTTCCCGATTACGATGATCAGCACGATGACGGGTGTGAAGAATGTCTCGGCACATCGCTATGAATTGATGAAGTCACTGCGGGCTACGAAGCTTCAGACGTTCTTCAAGGTGCTGATCCCGTCAGCGATTCCAAATGTCTTCACGGGCATGCGTCTGGCCACCATTTTTGCAACGACGGCAGCCGTCGGTGCTGAGCTAATCAGCGGCAACATTGGAATCGGTCCGCAGATTTCCTATTACACGGAATTCATGCAGGTCGACATCGCCTTTGCCTATGTTTACATGATGATGCTGATCAGCGTGTTGTTCTATACCTTAATTGGTTTCATCGAAAACATGATTCTGAAGAGGAGGTGACGAACGGATCGATAGGCTCTTGCGGACGGCGTTCAGCGCCTGCTTCGGCATCTAACTAGCAAAATAATAAGGAGTATGTCATGAAAAAAATTCTATCCCTTACATTAGCCGTCATTCTGGCTTTCAGTCTTGTACTCGTTTCGTCAACACCGGCGGACGCTTCGGGCATCCGCGATAAGGAAATCGTGCGCGTCGGGTTTACCGCGGCCGTTGCCGGTTTCACCTGGTCCCCGCTGTTGATCGCGGACGTAATGGGCTACTTTGCTGATGAAGGCATCGATGTTGTATTCGAACAGAGCTATTCCAGTTCAGCGACACGCATGGTTGCCGCCAACCAGGTGGAATTCTCCACACCGGGGCCGCATCTGACGGCCGCGGCCATCGGCAGCGGCATGGAGATCAAATCCGTGTTCCAGTGGTTCACCGTTGACATCTTCGGCTTTGCTGTGATGGCAGACAGCGGTCTCGAGTCTGTCGCTGATCTGGCCGGCAAAAAGATCGGCACCATGACGCCCACAACGGCCAACCAGGTGATTCCGATTATCGAAGCCGCCGGCGTTGATCCGGAATCTGTCGAAATGATCCCGATTGCTGACGCACGTGCTCAGCAGCTGTCTGAAGGTACGGTTGACGCCGTATGGACCTGGGACGGCGAATGGCAGCAGTGGAAAGTCGAAGGCATGGACATCGGCTATCTTTCCGGCGAAGAAGTTTACAAATCGAGTGCCAACTCGATTATTGCGAGCCAGCAGCTGATCGACGAATACCCCGAACTGATCGAAGGCTTCTCGCGCGCTCTGGCCAAAGGCAGTTACTTCTGCTACAAAAACCCGAGAGCTGCGGCCGACATCATCATCTCCAACTGGACATCCCTGCTCGTCGGTCTTGACGATGCAGAAGAAATCGTCAAAACCGCCGTCAACTTCATGACAGGCGGTGAAGAAGTCATGGAAGGCGATACAATCGGATTCCACGACGCTGAGAAATGGGAAATGATGATGGCTGACTATGTCCGCATGGGCATTGTTGAAGAAGCCATCCCCGTGGAAGATTGTTTCACCAACCAATTTGTCGAAGCCGCGAATGACTGGGATCGTGCGGAAGTCGACAAGGACGCCGAAGAATACGAGTTTGTGTCAGAAGACTAAATCTGTTCTATCTGATCGGTGGTGCCCCGAAAACGGGGCACCACTTATTATTTGACCGCAGCGTATCGCGGAACGGAGACTTTCCATGAAACTTGGTTATCAGATTGCAACCCCTGATGTGAACTTGTCCTGGGGTGTGACGGCTTATCAGGCCGATTTGGATACATCGTTCAAAACACTGAAAACACTGGGCTATGACGGCGCTGAACTGATGGTTGCCCGCCCCTCTGACATCGATGCTGACGAGCTGATTTATTTAGCCAGAAAATATAGTTTGCCCATCCCCATGATCTGTACCGGCGAGTTGTTCGGACAGGAGCGGCTGTCCTTTTCGGACGCCTCCGACGACGTTCGAAACAAGGCCATCTCGGAAGCAAAAGCGGCCATCCGCCTGGCGGAAAAAGTTGGTGCACCGTTCATCAATATCGGCCGCCTGCGGGGCGGCCTCACGCTGAACGGCGACCACGAGGAGGAAAAAAAACGTTCCCTGGACGGATTAAAACAAGTGGCGGCATTCGGCGAAACGCTTGGTATTTACGTCCTGCTTGAACCGGTGAACTCCATCGCCTCGACGTTTATTAACTCGACACAGGAAGGTCTGGCCGCATTGAGAACGGTGGGTGAACCGTATCTTCAGCTGATGCTGGACACAAACCACATGTATCTGGATGACAAAGATATGCTGGCCAGTGTCGACGACGCCAAGGGTGCTGTCCGATTCGTTCATCTTGTCGATTCAAACCGGCTCTATCCCGGCAACTGCAAGCTGGACTTCCCCGCATTCCTGAAAAAAATGAGCGAGACCGGGTATAGCGGATGGTACAGTGTGGAAGTATTCCAGCGCCCGGATCAGGATACGGCCATACGCAAAAGTATCGAATACCTGCGCTCCATTGACATTTAGCATGAAAGAGGTCCTATGAAATACACACTGCCGTATGGTGACAAGCAATTGTCGTTTGAACTGCCGGACGATTTGCCGGTGTCACTTCTGCAGCTGGAGGAACCGGCTGAAGAAAGCGACGCGCACGATATCGTCGGCGAAGCGATCGGGAGCACCTGCCGCGCGCAGTTGGAACCGAAAATCAAGCCGGACAGCCAGATTGCGATCATCTGCGACGACGTCAGCCGCCCGACGCCGGCAGAACTGATCCTCGATCGGCTGCTCCCCGTTCTGGCCGATCTCGGCATCCCCGATGAACAAATCCGAATTGTCTTCGCGCTCGGCACACACCGCCGCATGACTGCCGCCGAAATCGAGCAAAAAATCGGCAGTACGTATGCCGGCCGCTTCAGAATATGTCAGCCGACCTACAATCAGGATTCAGATTTTGAGACGGCACTTGTGACCGAAAAGGGTGATTCAATCCGCCTCTATCATGAAGTTCTGTCAGCCGATATCCGCATCGGCATCGGCAATGTGGTGCCGCACAACACGCTCGGCTGGTCGGGCGGCGGCAAGATTTTGTTTCCCGGTGTCGCATCGGAATCATCCATCGCCAATTTCCATCTCAAGGCGGCGCTCCATCCCGTTCCGCTTTTCGGGGAAAAGGAAAATGCCGTTCGGGACGAAGTCGAGTCCTGGGTCGAACGCATTGGACTCGACTGCATCATCAACACCGTTCTTAACCGCAAGTCGGAACTGGTCGGCTGCTATGCCGGACATTTTGTGACAGCGCACCGGCAGGCCGTCGAAGCGGCCGAAGCCATCTATGGTACCTCGTTTGCAGATCAGGCTGATCTTGTCATTGCCAACGGCGAACCATCTTCCTTCGATTTCTGGCAGGGCACCAAGGGACTGAATGCTTCCAATATCGTCGCTTCTGACGGAGCCGACGTCATCCTCTGCATCCCCTGCCCAGAAGGTGTCGGTCCCCACCCCGAATATCTCGATTTCCTCGGCAGGGAGAATCCGGAAGACATCCTTGCGGCGTATATCGACGAGCCCAATGCCGCCTACGATCCGGTAGCCGTTGCAGTCGGCACCATGATTGCAAAAATGCGCGATCGCTATCGCATTCACCTGCTGAGCGACGGCATTTCACATGACGAGTGCCATCGAGCCGGTATCCGAAAAATCGACGATCTGCAAACCGCAATCGACCAGCTGCTCCACATGCGCCGGATCGAGCATGCGGCCATTATCCGGGACGGAGCGGAAATCCTTCCCCGCAAAACGGACTGAAAGGACGAGATTATGGATCTGAACAAGAGCATGGAGCGTTATCTTGAAGACCTTGTCAGGATCGACACCTGTCAGCCTCTCGGCCGGGAACAGGATGCGGTCGACTATATCCGGCGCGAAGTGACGACCTGGTCTGGACACTGCGAGACGACTGTGCTCGATCACGGCAATCACCGTCAGTCACTCATCCTGACATGCAGCGGCAGCAAAACAACGGGCGGCCTGGCATTTGTTACACATCTCGATACGGTGGAAATCAGCGATCGACACGCTTGGCATCATGATCCCCTCGGCGCATGCAGAGACAGCGGCCGCCTCCATGGCCGGGGCAGTTCGGACATGAAATCCGGGGCCGCCATCATGCTCGCATTGGCCGAATATCTTGTAAACGGGACGAAACAGCTGGAGTCGCCGGTGCTCTTTTGCTTCACCGCTGATGAAGAACGGGACGGGACCGGCGCCAAAGCGCTGGCCGAATCGGGGCTCATGGCCGGGATTGACGCCATGATCATTCCGGAACCGACAGGAAACCGGCTGGCCGTGTCGGAGAAAGGTGCTCTGTGGCTCCGTTTCACCGTGCGTGGCAAAGCTGCCCACGGATCAACACCACAGCACGGCAACAATGCGATCGATCGTGCTATCGATCTGCTTGACCGCATGCGTCCGTGCCTCGATACCGAAACCGCCGATCCGCTGCTCGGCCGAAGCAGCATGACCGTGACCCGATTTGAAGCCGGCATCGGAACGAACATCGTACCGGATCTGGCGACACTGGAATTCGATCTGCGCACCATCCCCGGTGTTCTGCACGAAGAGATCATCGCTGAGGCAGATACCATCGCGGAGCGCCTCGTCAGCGAACACGAGAACCTGTCAATAGATCTTTCGGTCCTGAATAATCGCGCAGCCGTCGGCACTGATCCCGCCGACCCGTTCGTGACACGTCTGCTTCGCGAACGTGAGCATTTCATTCCGGATAAAGAGCCGGCAAAAGGCATGGCCTACTATACAGATGCGTCACAGCTCGTACCGGCCGTCGGCTGTCCGTTCGTCATTATGGGGCCGGGCGAAGAAGCACTGGCACATCAGGTGAACGAGTCGGTGTCACTCGCTGCCTGCAAGACAACGCTCAGCATATTCAAGTCGTATCTGGACCATCACTGTTTCGTGGAAAACGAATCGTGAACGACGACTTCGTCAGGCATTTCAGAAGCTTGGACAACGCCCGTCTGACGGTGCCGGAGCCGCTCGCGTCAAGCAAAGCTGACGTTACTGTTGCGGAATATGAAATTGGCTCCGACCGGATCCGCCTGTACGTCATTCGCGACCGGATGAGCGAGCCGGATTGCCCCCTGTACCTTCACCTTCACGGGGGCTACTTCATCAACGGGCACGGCGACCGCGATCTCTGTTTCGGTGCATACATCGCCCGCCGACTGAAAGGCATTGCAGTTTCCGTTGACTATCCGCTCTCACCCGAAGCCAGATATCCCGCTGCGCTGAATGCGTGTGTGCAGGCAGTTGAGTGGCTGCAGAATCAGGATGTGTTCTCCTTTTCCAGAGAAAAGATGTCTATCGGCGGATACAGTGCCGGTGCCAATTTGGCTGTCGGTACGGCGATACGCCAGATGCAGAAAACCGGCAATTTGCCGTTTAAGGCGATTTCCCTGCAATACGCGGCTCTCGACTTCGTGACGGCCAGCGACGAAAAGTTTCGGCGCATAGGACGCGAACCGGAAAACGACATTATCCCTGATATTCTCACCTGTTATTTGGGGGAAAACACCTCAGTACAATCAGACTATTTTGTCTCTCCCCTGTTTGCCCCTGAGCAGGCGCTGTCCGAATTTCCGCCAACTCAAATTCTCACGGCGGGCAAGGATCCGCTCAGGATAGAGAGCGAGCGCTTTGCCGGCAGGCTTAACAACGCCGGAGTCAAGGTCTTGCTCCAGACATTTGCCGATGCCGACCACGGGTTCATGCTGAATTTTCAAAGTGAATGGATGTCAGCAATCGAGGTCGTCGCCAGCTTTCTGGCAACGACGCTGCGCCCTTGATCAGCCGAGCTGCTCCCGGCTGAAAACAAGAAATGTCGAGTTGAAACCAAGCTGGTAGACGTATTCGACTTTTGATGCCATTTTATGAACGAGCGCGATGCCGCCAGCATTGACGGACCCGGGGTTCGGGTCGGTGTAGACCGCTGGATTGAACGGCACTCCGTTGTCACGCAGGCTTACGGTAATGGTTGAGGGAGACACACGCATCCGAATGTCAAGTGATGTTTTTTTGTTTTTTGCTTTGCCGTGAACCGCTGTGTTC
>DUPJ01000124.1 GCA_012838355.1 Clostridiaceae bacterium | reverse complement strand
TCAGAAACGGCGGTATCAATATCCGCCCGACTGATATCATGATTCGCCACCCAGCGCATTTCTCTCTCGTTATAGCCGCCAATCTTAATGCCGCGCTTCAGCATTTCTCCCTCAAGTGCTGACAGGATTTCTGCAGGGCGGTCAATGGTAAAGAAAACCATGTTGATGTCAAGGCAGTCCCATTTCACATTTATGCCAGAGATTTTTGAAAGCTTCTCTGCCATGTACTTTGCGTTTTCGTGATCTTCGGGAAGGCGCACCTGCATGTCGCGCAGCGCAATGAGTCCTGCAGCTGCCAAAATCCCGGTCTGGCGCATGCCGCCCCCAAGCATCTTTCGAAATTTCCTGGCACGTGAAACGACTTTCTCGGTGCCTGCGAAAATGGCGCCCACAGGTGCGCAAAGTCCCTTGGAGAGGCAGCAGCTTACGGTATCGCAGTAACTGGCAATCGCTTTTACGTCAACGCCCAGGAAAGCAGCGGCGTTGAAAATTCGTGCTCCGTCAAGGTGTATTTGCAGATTGTTTTTATCGGCGATAGCACGAACCTGTGCCATGGTTTCAAGCGGCACGACACGTCCGTTCGCAAGTGCGTTTTCAAGGCAAATCACGGATGTCGGGGGTTCGTGAATATCAGCTGAGCGAATAGCATTTTCTATAAGGTCCGGTACGGGCATGCAGCCGGGGAAGTCGATCATGTGAACGGTCACGCCGGACAGTACGGCGGCCGCACCAACTTCATGTACCACAATATGGCTGTGGCTGCCCGCGATTATTTCGTCGCCACGGCGTGTCTGCGCCATAATGCCCAGCTGATTGCCCATGGTTCCGCTGGTGACGAAGAGCGCCGCTTCCTTACCCAGAACTTTTGCGGCATAAGCTTCCAGCTCATTGGCGGTAGGATCGTCCTGATAGACGTCGTCACCGACAATGGCGTGGTACATGGCATCACGCATGTCCTGTGTGGGTTGAGTGACAGTATCACTTCTTAAGTCAATATATCGCATGCATAAGTCCTCATTTTCGCTCGATTCGATCTTTCTTTTGAAGCGTCTTGCGTTAGTGTTCATTTCCGGCAAGACTGGAGACTGCCCCGGCAAGCACGATCCAAAAAAAATCGACCGGATGCAATAGTCAGATTGTATCAATCTCTGCAAGATTTCTCCTGCATGTGAGGCGTTGGTCTGACGATATTGATCGGTGCTTGTTGTCTTCATCCAGGTGGAGACAAATTGGTTCGTTTTTGACGGACGGTGCGAATGCTGTCAGACCAGGCCCATGAAATATTCGACCACGATAGCGACAATAACGACTGACGCTGAAATAATGAACCCGTGAAGCATTGGATTCAGACCAGATTTCTTCATTTCTCCGAAATTTGTGTTCATGCCGATGGCAGCAAGTGCAGATACCATCAGAAACTTGCTGATGCTTTTTAGCTGCAGGGAAACAGCAGCGGAGAACAAACCGAAACTGTTGAGCAGCGACATGCCGATAAAGGCCACGATAAACCATGGCAGCAGTGATGAGACTTTTGGCTTGTCATTCGCTGTACTTTCCTCGGACATACTGGTGTTCAGGCGTGCATTTATAAATGAGAATATGAGCACGGTCGGGATGATCGCCAGTGTCCGCGTCAGTTTTACCATGGTGGCAAAATCACCGGCCGCTTCACTAAATGCGTAACCGGCCGCAACGACGCTGGAAGTATCATTCACGGCAGTGCCGGCCCACAGACCGTATGCCATATCACTCAATCCGAGCATGCGGCCCATAAGCGGAAACAGGATGATCATGGCTATGTCAAAGATAAAAGTCGCGGACATCGCATACGCAATATCCTTGTCTTCGGCATCGATAACCGGAGCGATCGCAGCGATGGCCGATCCTCCGCAGATTCCGGTTCCGGCAGATATTAAATTGGACAGTTTCCAGTTGAGGCCGAGCAACTTGCCGACAAGGTAGCCGCCGCCGAAGCAGGTCGTGAGGGTGAAGAACATAACCGTCAGTGAAAAACGACCAACGCTTAGAATGGTGCCGATGCTCAGCGATGCACCCAGCAGAATTATTGAAAACTTAAGCACCTTCTTTGACGTAAAAATCAAGCCTGCCTTAATCAGTGTGCTGGGCTTTGCGAATTGATTGAGCGACATCCCGATAAAAAGCGCGATGACGGATGCTCCAATGAAAGGGACAGGCAAAACGCCTTCAATCCACTTGGAAGCGAACGCGATCAGTGATGCGATTACAAATCCGGGTATGCAGGTCAGTGCTTTTTTCATGCGTTCCTCGTTGGCTGTTTTGGCTAACAGTAAGCGATGCAAACGATAAGTTCCAATTATATTGTATTATCTGTCATAAAAATTTATTATGTGATGGATTTCAGCGCACAGGGTGGAACATGGCGCGAAACATGGCGATGCCGGTGAATGGAGATGCATATGATCGATATCAAAATACTGACTTTTCTGAAAGTTGTGCAGCATCGAAACTACACAAAGGCGGCAGCAGAATTGAATATGACGCAGCCTGCCGTCAGTCAGCATATTAAGAAACTGGAGCAGTACTACGGCTGCAAATTAATCGATATTGTCGGCAAATCTGTCAGATTGACTGCACAGGGAGAAGCGCTTTACACGTATGCCAATTTTCAGGCGGCAAATGAAAGACAACTTGTAAATCAACTGAATAGGCTGGAAACACCCATGAAAATCGGTGCGACACTTTCCATTGCAGATTATTATTTGCCGCCTTATTTAAGTGCTTATCTTGGCACGCATGATGAATTGATTTCCGTGACAGTGAAAAACACGAAAACCATTATTGACATGCTGTTGAAAAATGAACTGTATTGCGCCTTTATAGAAGGCATATTTGATAAATCATTATTCCGCTTTCATGAGTTTTGCCGCACAAAGTTCGTGCCGGTGGCGAGAAAAGGGCATCCGCTGGATGGCGTCGCTGCCGCCATTTCAGACATTCACAAATACACGCTCTTATTACGGGAAGAAGGATCGGGAACGAGGGAAATATACGAAAACTATTTGCATCAGAACAATGACACGATACGTTCGGCTTCCAGAATTCAGGAAATCAGCAGTTTTGGCATCATCAAGAAGATATTAAGTTGTTCAGATTCTGTTTCCTTCATGTATGAAGACGTCGCCGCGCCGGAAATCGCAAGAGGCGAACTGTGCTGCCTTTCAATTCGCCATTTTGCGATAGAGAGGCCGCTGTACTTTATTTATCCCAGCAACAGTCTGATGAAAGATAAAAATGAGTCCTTCTATCAAAAACTGAGGGAATGCATGACCTGACAAGATCCTGTCAGCGCCTGCTTAAGGCTCTCTTATACGAATGCAGCAAGGGGAAGCCTATTCTTTTTGCCGAGCATAGATGAAGCTGTGGCAAAGCCGGCAAACGCTGATTGAGTAAGATTGGGAGGTGCAGCGAGACATGACGCACGAAAAATTATGGGAAAAGTTTTGTGAGGCCAACCATCTTGATATTGATACCCATTACTCCGTCTGGAGCTTTGGCGGCAATCCCGATGCACCTGTGAAACTCGTTATTGACGAAGTGAAGACGGCAACCGCGTCAGCCTATGAGCTTTACGAACTGGACGATGAAGAACCGATGCCGCACGCGGGTGATTACAGTGTAATCACGGATTCAGCGGGTGATGCCTTTTATGGAGGTCAGCGCGGAGCACGCATTCAAAGAAGGTGAAGATGACAGAAGTCTTCAATACTGGCGGGAGGTCCATCGAGCCTGTTTTGAAGGAGCGTATTGGCGATTCAATCTGGCTTTCCATGAGAACGCATTAGTATTGTGTGAAGAATTTGAGATATTATACAAAGTGTAGTGTTCCTTTCTTGTTGACAGACAAAGTTGACGGCAAAGCAATCAGGACGAGCATTGAGCAATAGTAAACAGGACGAGGGGTGAAGCAGGAACATCACGCCGACCAACATGCATTGAATCAGATTCGATCTCAGGTGATCGCGTTTGAGCCAGCCGGAGGCCTTTGGCGATGATCGCGCAAGGTCAGCGAGATCACAAAAAATGAAATCACGAAAAAATGAATAGGGGAGATATTTATGGAACACGATCAATTTTCACGCTTGAGACGTTTCAATCTGATCATGGGGGCGTTTCACCTCATTCAGGGCGTGGCAATGCTTTTTTTAGCCACGTCAGT
>DUPJ01000123.1 GCA_012838355.1 Clostridiaceae bacterium | reverse complement strand
GTCAGCGGCAGCAGAAGCAGCCGGCCTGTCATGCCGCGATAACGTTCATCATCCGGATGATGAGCAACCGCCACATCGGCAAACATCGTTTCCGGTCTGGTCGTTGCCAGCACGACATAGCCGTCACCGTCCGCGAAGGGATACCGCACATAGTACAGAAAATCGTTTTGCGTTTCGTAGTCCACCTCGGCGTCCGAGATTGTCGTCAGACAGGACGGACACCAGTTGATGATTCGTGTTCCGCGATAAATCAGGCCGTCTTCGTAAAGCCGCACAAACACTTCGGTGACGGCTTTTGAACGCGGCTCATCCATGGTAAAGGCAAGCCGTGACCAGTCACATGAGGATCCCATTCGCTTCAGCTGATCAACGATAATGTCGCCGTATGTTCGCTTCCATTCCCAGGCATGGGCCAAAAATTCGTCGCGCGTCAGACTCGCTTTTTCGATGCCCAGCTCCTTCAGATAGCGGACGACCTTGGCTTCAGTCGCAATGGCCGCGTGGTCTGTGCCGGGCAGCCAGAGGGCTTCGTAACCGCATAATCTGCGATAGCGCGTCACCGCATCCTGAAGCGTGTTGTCGAGCGCATGACCGAGGTGCAGCTGCCCCGTAATATTGGGCGGCGGCATGACGATTGTGTACGGCGGTTTGCCGGAACCGGCATCGGCCCTGAATGCGCCGCTTTGCATCCACGTATCGTAAAGGCGCGGTTCCACCGCGCCAGGCTCAAACGTCTTATTGATGTGATCAATGTTCATCTCTATCTGTCCTTTTTCCAATTCCGGGTATCGATGCCAAAAAGCCGAATGCGGTCAAGCCACATCTGTCCGTGGCCAAGCGGATCTGTCAGGGTAAATCGGAGCTTGGTGATTCTGGCGCGATTGACCTGCGCCTCAGCCAGATCAAACACAAGCTCCTGAAAACGGTACGTTGCATCGAGTGTCAGCGGCTGATAACTGTATGTCACCTGATTATCGTCCTCAACCTGCAAAGCGAGCTGTTTTTTGCCGTGATCGACCGAAAACAGATGTGCCGAGATTGATTTCCACATCGACAGATCAAGCGGCGGATAAAGTGACGCATACTCAAGACACGGTTCAAAGACGACGGCACGGCTGTCCGCATTTTTGTAGCTGAGCAGCAGCGACTGGTCGCCCCAGCGCGCATGTTCCGCGGAGAGCAAAAGATCTCCACGTCCCGATGTGACGGTCCAAAGCGGTCGAACGCTCGGCCAGTCTTCCCGTCTGGCACGGCGTATGGAGACGATCTTTTTGGGCCAGACAAAGGCATTAAGCCGGTCGCAATCCATCCACAGCATCGGCTTGGCGTACTGAGACGGTTCCAGATCCATGCGGAATGCGGTAGCCGGCATCCCTTCAGACGAGACAAGATTGCTGTCGCTGTTGAAATTCGCGAATCCGTACGTCAGCGACACCGGCTCGGTGATCTCGTCATGCCATACCATAATCTGCACGCCGTGCAGAATTCTCGCCATGGCCGGCACAAATATGCGGTCTTCGCCGCAAACGGCAAATCCCTTCAGCAGACGGGAGTCCCCGCTTGTGCGAAGTCCCTGCCCCGTCGCGCCGACGTGTTCAAAATCAAGCATCAGCTTGTTGCCGATCGCTTCCATCGCCTTCGGTTCCGGCGCGGACGGTGCGTGATCCTTGCCGTAAACGAGCCCAAGAGCTATGCGCGCCAGCCGAACGGCGATTACCGCCTTTGCCTTCGGCAAATAGGGCACGTCATATACCCCGGGATCCTCACCGCCGTATTCGAGCGGCAGATCGTAGCAGGTAACGTAGCCGGCGGGGACCTTCAGGGTTCGCTTCACCTGAGCCAGCATTTCGTTGAACACGGCAATCTGCTTGTGATCCTGATTCGGATAGAATCCTGGCGGCATCTGAGCATACAAAACGGCAGGCACGCCGTCCGGTGAGGCGAACATGGAAACAAATTGCCCAACCAGACAGCGAAATGCCCGTGCAAAGGCATCTGGCGCATCCAGCTCGTTTTCACTCGGGTACCAGAGGATGCCTCGCAGACTGAGACCGTTGAAAGGTGCAAGTTTGTGGTTGAACATGGCGGACGGCTGATTTTTCGGATCGAACTGATGCTCATCCGGCTGATCCATGGCCATTTTCGGGCGGCGGATTCGGATTTCCGCTTTGCGAATGCCTTCTGCGTTCTGCTTGTCTGGCTTCAGCCGGTTCCAGTTGGAATAGTCCCGATACTGCTTGACTTCCCGCACGCGCCCCTTGATGAACGTATCATCCTCGACAACCTCCCGCGAAAGCCAGCTGTGCAGATACGTACCCGACGCTGCAATATCAATCAGGCCGATCGGTACCTTCAGCGCCACCAGAAGTGCCCGTGCAAAGCCGAAGCCGATGGCTGAGATCTCGTTGACGGCATCCGGCGAATCGGCTTTCCGCCACGTTCCGTTCGTCTTGTCGAGCGGAACGTAAGAGTATGCCTGAAGGTCGTCAAAGAGGCCGCTTTCTGGAATGGTGAACAGGCGCACGTGTTCCACGTTCGAGAGCGCATCCGCCTGATCTGCCAGATCAGCGCGCGATACGGGCAACGCCATATTGGCTCCGCCGCCGGCGAGCCAGACATCGCCGACCAGCAGGTCACTCAGCGTCAGACGGCTGTCAGCAACCGTTATGGTGAGACGGTACGGATCAAAAGAGGCATCCAGCACCGGCAGACGAAAATCAAAGTAACCTTCGTGATCCGTCCGGTCCTGATCTTCAAAGACGACACCAAACTGAGAATCATGGGGCAAAATCGGGCGGCCGTCAGCCGGCAGATGCTCCAGCACGATACGCGCTTGCTCGTCAGGCCTGAAACGTCCCAGAATGCGCGTTGTGACACCCCGCTGCAACACCATGTGACTGCCGAAATGAGACGGCAGTTCAATGACCTGCAGGACGTTATCGTCGTTGTTTTCGCGCATTCGTTGCATACAATGAATCAGTTTATCACAATCAAGGCAGCGGACGTGTCAGTCAAGGCAGACGGCGGTGCGCACGATGACTGCATCACGCCAGTCGATTCCCCCGCCTGCCCTTTCCGACAGAGCGGTCAGCAGCAGATCAGGGCGGATGTTGCGCTTGCTGCCCGCATCCACCAGCACGGTCAGACAGCGGTCGCCCGACGATCGGTGTGATCGGATGCCGGGCCGGAGATCGATCTCGCGTGATCCCCGTTTGCCGTGCTTCATCACAACGAGCGGATCCGCCTCCGACAAGACGGGCAGCAGACAATCGATGCCGTTCAAGCAAATCTCATACTCGGCGGCGTATACGCGTGACATCAGGGACTTGGGACCGGACTGCAGGGGGGCTGCCCGGACGATGGAGAGTCCGGCGGGCAGCACGGCATTGAGGCGCAGATCAAGGTCGTCTGTTTTTGTCTCAAGACCGATGCGCATCGGATCCATGCGCGCCTCGATCCCAACCCCGATCGGCAGGGCAAACTCCAGCTCAGGCCGCGGATTGTATCCCTCGCTCCACACGACCGGCAAGGCGGCGCGCAAAGCGGCACGCTCAAATGTCCGCATCAAATCAAGATGGGCGATCCAGACGGCGCTCCCCTGCCTCGCGAAATGCATAAGATAGTTTTCTGTTTCAGATGCCATGATTCAGACATACCCCCGTGCCATAACGCTGGGCGCCGCAATAGGCGCAGGATGTCATGCAGTCATCCGACTGGAGCTCGGCGCTCGCGGCGGCTCGCTCTTTCTGCAGATGCCGTTTTGTGACACCCGGATCGAGAAGGTCCCAGGCCAGGACTTCGGAAGTATCGTGCTCTCGTGTGAAGTCATGCTCCGACAACCCGTGCAGCTGGAGTGCGGCGGACCAGCGCTCATAAGAGAAATGCTCGCGCCAGCTGTCAAGCGTACCGCCTTCATCCAGCACCGTTTCCAGAACAGATGACAGCCTGCGGTCACCGCGGGCAAGCACTGCTTCGATCACGGCCATGTCGGCGTCGTGCCAGTTGTAGCGGATAAAGCGGTGCCTCAGCCGTTCCGTCAGCCGCTTCCGGCGTGCATGATAAATGTCGGCGGGCAGCATGGCCTCCCACTGAAACGGCGTCCAGGGTTTCGGGATGAAATAAGACGTACTCACCGTTATGCTCGGAGGTTTTCGCCTGGCCTCCGGCGGGAGGCGGTAAAAACAATCAATGACTTTAAACACGATGTCGGCAATGCCGTCGACATCCTCGTCTGTTTCACCCGGCAGTCCGAGCATAAAATAGAATTTAAGCGTACGCCAGCCGCCTTCAAACGCAATGGCTGCAGCATTCAGGACATCGGCTTCAGAAATATTCTTGTTGATCCGCCTGCGCAAACGCTCCGTGCCGGCTTCCACGGCAAATGTCAGTCCGGCCTTGCGCGTTGAACTGGCCTTCTCCATCAGGGCAACGTTGAAACTGTCAAGGCGCAGGGACGGCAAGGACAAATTCACGCCGCGCGGCGACATGGAGGCGACGAGTGTCTCGGTCAGCTGCGGCAGTGCACAGTAATCCGATGTCGACAACGACAGCAAGCCAAGTTCGTCGTAGCCGGTCGCGTCCAGAAGCGCGTCCGCCTGTTTAGCCAGAACGTCGGCCGATCGTTCCCGGACCGGACGGTAGATCTGGCCTGCCTGGCAGAAGCGGCAGCCGCGCGTGCAGCCGCGGAACAGCTCGAGCACCATGCGGTCATGAACGATTTCCTGATTCGGCACCAGGGGTTTCAGAGGCAGAAAAGCATCATCGAGATTGCCGACGATGGTGCGCCGGACAGGCAGCGGTGCATCGGCTTTGCTCGCGAAACCGATGCGGCCGGAATCGTCACGCACTTCCTGATAGAAGGCAGGCACATAAACGCCCTCCAGGCGGCAGGCGGCTTCGAGAAAGGACGCTTTCGAGTCAGTTTGCCGTCTGAGATCCAAAAGTGCCGGCAAAACGGTTTCTCCGTCACCCACCACGACCAGATCGAGGAAATCGGCTGCCGGCTCGCAGTTGACGGCACATGGACCGCCCGCAATCACAAGCGGATCTTCCTCCCCTCTCTCGGCGGCACGAAGGGGCACGCGGCCAAGTCGCAGCATATCGAGCAAAGTAACATAGGACAACTCGTACTGCAGCGTAAATCCAATCAGATCAAATGCGGCAAGCGGTGTTTTGGACTCCAGCGAAAACAGCGGCATGTCCGCTTCGAGCATGGCCTTCCGCATATCGGCAGCCGGCGAAAAGACCCGTTCACACCATGTATCGTCTCTCGCATTCATTTGCTGATACAGAATGGACATGGCCAGATTTGACATCCCGATTTCGTATATATCGGGAAAACAAAGGGCAAAGCGGATGGCCGCGTCCGGGCTTTTAACCACACTGTTCCATTCGCCGCCGACGTAACGGGATGGTTTTTCCACGCTTCGAAGCAGCGCGTTCGACAAGCTGACCGGTTTGTTCACAGGCGTGATTCCAGTTCGGCGGCCAGTGTTTCATAACCCGGTTTGCCAAGCAGGGCAAACATGTTTTGCTTGTACGCCTCCACGCCTGGCTGGTTAAAGGGATTCACGGCATTGAGATAGCCGGATATGGCACAGGCCCGCTCAAAAAAGTAAAGCAGCCGGCCGATGTGCTCAGCATCGAGCCGGTCCAGAACAATGCGCAGATTCGGCACACCGCCATCCACATGGGCCAGTGCCGTCGCAGTCATGGCGCGCCCGTTGACATAGGCCATGTCCTTGCCCGCCAGATAATTGAGGCCGTCCAGATCGCTTGAAGCTTCCGGCACTTCAACCCGAACGCCCGTATCCTTGACGTCCAGCACCGTTTCAAACAGCATGCGCCGGCCATCCTGAACGTACTGTCCGAGTGAATGCAGATCGGTTGTGAAATCGAGCGAAGCGGGAAAGAGACCACGCCCGTTTTTCCCTTCACTCTCGCCGAAAAGCTGCTTCCACCACTCCGCCATGTAGTGGAGGCCAGGTTCGTAATTGACCAGTATTTCGACGGCATATCCCCTGCGCAAAAAAACATTGCGGCAGAAGGCATAGCGGGCGGCGTCATTGGCAGCCAGATCCGTTTCACGGTACTGCTGTTCGGCCGCTTTTGCACCGGACAGAAGCGCCCGGATATCGATGCCGGCTGACGCAATCGGCAGCAGTCCGACCGGTGTCAGAACCGAATATCGCCCGCCGATATCGTCCGGAACGATGAATGACTCATAGCCGACTTCATCGGCCAGTGACCGCAGTGCGCCTTTGGACCGGTCGGTCGTCACGACAATGCGTTCTGCACTGCCCTTCACGCCGTATTTTTCCTCGATTTTGGCTTTCAGCCTGCGGAATGCGATGGCCGGTTCCGTTGTAGTGCCCGACTTGGAAATGACATTCAGCGATACATCGTAACGGTCAATCAGGCTTTCCACAGCCGCGAGTTCTCGACCGGACAGGTGATGGCCGGCGTAAACAACGGCCGGTATCCCCTCTTTTTTTGGATGTCCCATGCTGCGCAGCGGATCGGATAGCGCGTCAATGACGGCTCGCGCACCGAGATAAGACCCGCCGATGCCGACAACAATTAAAATGTCCGAGATTTCCCGAATCTGTGCCGCTGTTTGCAGAATCCGTTCGAGCAGCCCCGACTCCATGGTTGACGGCAGATCAAGCCAGCCGAGGAACTCGGATCCGGCTCCCGTTTTCTGGTCAAGTGTGTCTGACGCCGCCTGCAGCTGGCTTTCAAACAGCGAAAATTCATCTTCCGAGTAAAACAGATCGGCCTGTTCCAGATCTAAATGCAGCATATGTCCTCCTGCCGGGTTCTATCGTCCATTCAGGACTTTGTTTTGTCGAGCGGAGTCACGAGGTAACCGCCCTGCGTTGTGTTGATGACGCGTCCGCGCTGCCCGGCCCACAATACCTGTCTGGCATAAGCCGAGTGTTTTTCGTCGGCGTGCCTGTCGTCAAGCGTGACAATCTCGCCGGCATGCGGCGGCTTGATCGTTTTTATAACCAGGATGCGTTCCCCGATCAGGCTGCGCTCCGTGTCACGCAAATTTTGCCGGTAGAGCCGTTTGGCACGCACAGAGTACCAGACGCTGAGCAGGTATACGCCGCCCAGCACCGCGCCTGTGATGATGATGATACGGATGGTCTCGGCCAGTTCCGGCACGCTGGCGATCATGGCTATACTGCGTCTTTACGCACGTATCCCAGCGCTTCCATGGTCACAAGGCCGCGTTCGACTGCATCGGTACGGACGGCGCCGTAAAGTTCAGCCTGTGTGGCCCGGTAATACGGTCCGACCAGAAGCCAGAACGCAAACGGCAGGCCGAAGCAGCAGATCAGGGTCAGAATCAGCCAGCCAATGAAGGAGAGATCGAGGAAAAACATGCCCCCCTTGTGTCCCCTTGTCATGCGTTTGGACAACCGCAGCGTTCTCAGCGCACCGTGATGCGGATTGTCAGCCAGAATGTAGGGCACCATGCGGTAGCTGTACATCTTGATAAGCGAGATGACGCCGAAGATCAAGGTGACTACGGACGCGATGCCGATGATGTGAAAATAGGCAAGCGACAGCGTACCGATCGGCGTCACAAGCGAAAAACTCAAATCGAGCAGATTGGGAATCTGCGCCTCCTGCAGCTCGTAGATTTCCTTGCCGTAAAGATAATGGATGCCGCCGACCCAGGTGGTGGCCAGAAGTGCCGGCAAGCCCCAGATGAACTGCCAGAGATCGCGCCAGAACATGCCGCGCACGGTTGCTCCGAACTGGCCGCTGCGATACGGCGAAAACAGCACGGAAGCCGGAATTTCGTATTCGGATTCACTGTTGCGCAAAAACCAGCGGGTCAGACCGACGGACAGAATGAGCTTTACGAACAGGTAAAACAGGAAGCTCAGAACCAGCACAATGCCTGACACGATCAGCATTTGCGGACCGATCGTCCGCACGACTTCCAGAACCTGATCCGCAAACAGCCGCATCGCTTCGGGATCCGCATTCTGCAAATCGGCATTGCGGAACAGGTCGGCAAAACTGCTGTACAGAGTCGGTGCCGCAGCGAACACACTGGCTTGCCAGAGTACTGCACCGAACACCGTCGTGATCAGACCGGACAGGAATATGATCAGAATGCCGCTGCCATAGCGACCTCTCAACGCGGCCTTAGCCCGTTGTTTCAGCGTAGCTCGATTCCACATAGCAGACCTCCTCGATACGGCAATGATTGGTGTCTATAGAGTATCAAATATAAAGCGGTATTCGCCATCCTCTTTCGCGACATCAACCGAAATGCCAATCACGCCCTTTAATTCCCCGGCCAGCATTTTGTCTGCCAGTTCATCTTCGATTTTTCGGACGATCACTTTTCTCAGCGGTCTGGCACCGTATTTCGGATCATAGCCAAGTTCTGCGAGCGCATCCCTGGCGGCATCCGTGACAACCAGCCTGATATTTTCGACAGCCAGTTTGGCTTCAACGTCTTTCAGCATGAGATCGACAATCTGACGCAGTTCCTCACGATTCAGTTCAGTAAAGACAATGATCTCGTCGACACGGTTCAGAAATTCCGGTCTGAACAGCTGTTTCATCACCGTATCAATGCGATCTTCCATCGCGATGCGGCTGTTTCCGCTGAATCCGATACCATGTCCTTTCAGCGTCGTGCCGGCATTCGACGTCATGACTATGATGGCATTTTCGAAACTGACTACGCGCCCGTGACTGTCGGTCAGGCGTCCGTCGTCCAGAATCTGGAGCAGTATGTTGTAGACATCGGCATGCGCCTTCTCAATTTC
>DUPJ01000122.1 GCA_012838355.1 Clostridiaceae bacterium | reverse complement strand
CATGACCTGCAGACTGAGCCGATTGGCGATCGTCAGGACAGCTTCGTGCGTCTCGTCGTCGAGCGTATCCTGTCCGACGGTGTCGGGTGCATCGCTGTACGGGGCACGAAGCCAGGCGGTGCGGCCGCCCAGACTGCCGTCCCGGAACAGTTTGACGGCCGGCTTCGCACCTGACTTGGCTGCCAATTGGAGCAGTGTATTCGGATCGAAGGGAAGCGGTACGGAATACTGGCTGCGGTAAGTGAAGCCGGGATAGTCGGCCAGAACCGCCTGCACGGCCAGCTCATCATCGGCAGTGGCAAAACGGCCGAAATCGTTCGACGATATTGCCGTCAGACCGTGAGACAGCATGCGGCGAATCACGCGGCTGATTGCCTGTTTCATGTCGTCGCTGCCGTACATGCTGCGCAAAGACGGCAGCATGTCCAGATCGTTTTCGGCAATGATGCCGTCCGGATAACGCTGCTTCAAGGCCGGTATGCTGTCCAGGACAACGGAGTTGACCGAGGCAAGATGGCCGCAGACGCGCACGGCAATGACCGGCAGTGTATCGGATATCCGGTCGAGATCAAGGCGAGAGGGCATGGTTTGTTCGCTCAGAAGTGTGTCGTTCAAGCGCTTGGCATAAAGCCCTCGCTCCGAAATCGCATCCTTGCCGGCGGCAATCAGCTGGTCGATGCTGCGGATGCCGGATGCGTCGAGCGCAAGCTCCGTTTCAGCCGTCGAGAGCAGATGGCAGTGGGCATCGCGGAATCCCGGGTAAACGCGGGCGCCGGCCAGATCGATCGTCTGTTCCGGATGCGTCGCATCAGGGGGGCGGCTGCCTGCCGGTAAAATCGCCCTGAACATACCGTCGGACACGTAGAGATCGTGCAAAAGGTCGTCCGGCATCAGTCGTCCGTTTTCGAAAAGTATGTTATTCATGCCGTCAGTCTATCCGAACAAGCGTGTTTCTTCAGTGCATATGCCACGAACAAAAGGAGAGACGCGCCATCCGCGCGTCTCTCCGATCTTGTCCATGTGGTCCGTGCACATGCGGTTCTCGCGTCTGTTACGGTTTGGAGAAGGCCGGGATGACGGAACCGTCGTATTCCGTTTCAATAAATTCCTTGATTTCGTCGCTTTGCAGTGCTTCCAGAAGGGCCTGGAATTTCGGCAGCTGGGCTTCGCCCTTCCTGACCGCGATAATGTTCACGTAGGGGGAGCTTTCGTCTTCCAGAACGATGGCATCCTTGACCGGGTTCAGCCCGTTGTCGAGTGCATAGTTTCCGTTGATGACGCCGATCGCGGCATCCTCGTAGGAGAGCGGAATCGTGGCGGCTTCCAGCGGCGTAAACTTCAGGTTTTTATCATTTGTGACGATATCGCGCTCGGTCGAGGTGACGCTGCCGCCGTCCTTCAGCTCGATCACGCCGTTGGCCTGCAGCAGGAGAAGAGCGCGGCCGCCGTTGACGGTGTCGTTCGGAATCAGGACTTCGTCGCCGTCCTTCAGGTCGTCCAGTGATTCAATCGATGTGGAGTAAACACCCATCGGTTCGATATGGATGCCGCCCAGAATCTCAATCTCCAGCTTGTCTTTTTCAACGGCGTCGTCGAAGTAGGGAATGTGCTGGAAATAGTTTGCGTCGAGTTCGCCGTCGTTCAGGGCCGGATTCGGTGTCACGTAATCGGTGAAGACGACGATTTCTAGCTCGATCCCTTTTTCCTTCAATTGGTCTTCAACGAGCTTGACGAGTGTTTCGTGCGGATTCGGTGTCACACCGATGATGATTTTCTCGACAGCATCGGCCGCTTCCGTTTCAGCTTCGGTTGGCGCTTCGGTTTCTGCTTCTGTTGCTGCCTCGGTCGGCGCTTCGGTTTCAGCCTCGGTCACGGCCGGAGCGGCTGTGGTAGTCGGCGTAGTGGCCTGATTGCATCCCGTTGCGAGCAGGATCAGGGCAATCAGGATCAGGGACAGTGTGCGTACTTTTTTCATGTTATGCCTCTTTCATTGTTTGCTTTTATTTTGTTGGTTTTCTTTTGTTCTTGTCAGCGCCGGTCGATGGAGCGGCTGATCCGGTTGCCGGCCGCCTGAACGGCCTGCACGAGGACGATCAGGATCACGACCGTGATCCAGAGTTCCGACATGCTCCGGCGGTGGAGCCCGTAGCGGATTGCCAGATCACCGAGGCCGCCGCCACCGATGGCGCCGGCCATCGCCGAATAGCCGATGATGTTGATCACGGTGATCGTGATGCCGGAGATGATGGATGGGAGCGCTTCGGGCAGCAGGACGCGGAAGATGATCTGTCCCGTCCGGCTGCCCATCGATACGGCCGCTTCGACGACGCCTTTATCCACTTCGTTCAGACTTTGTTCCATAATCCTGGCGACGAACGGTGCGGCGGCCACTGCCAGGGGGACGATCGCGGCCGTCGTGCCGAACGTTTTGCCGATGATCAGGCGGGAGAGCGGAAACAGCACAATCATCAGGATCATGAAGGGGAACGACCGGAGCAGATTGATGATCACGTCGAGCGTTCCGTATACGCCGCGGTTTTCGCGGATGCCGCCGGGCTTGCTCAAGGTCAGCCAGAGCCCCAGCGGCAACCCCATGATCAGGGCGAAGAGACTTGCGAAAAACACCATTTGCAGTGTTTCGAGAGTCGCCTGTACAAATTCACCCATGTTTCACCTCCTCCACATTGACGTCCTGGTCCGTCAGAAATTGAAGACCCGCTTCGACAACGGCAGGGTCACCTGCCATTTCAATCGTGAGATAACCGATTTTTCCGCTGCGCACGACATTGATATTGCCGGCCAGCACATTCACCTCGACGTCGAAGCGGCGGATCAGATTGGACAGAATCGGCTGTCTCGCCGATTCGCCCGGAAATGTCAGGCGAAACACGCGTCCGCCGGACAGTGCTTTCAAATCCTGTTCGCCGATTTCATCTTCGAGCGTCTGGATGAAGCGGATCGTTCGCTGCTGCTTCGGCGAGACGAACAGCTGCTCGACCGGTCCCTCTTCGATCAGGCGGCCGTCCTCCATCACGGCGATGCGGTCGCAGATCGATTTGGCGACTTCCATCTGGTGGGTGATCAGGATGACCGTGACGCCGAGATCCTGCACGCTTTTGCGCAGGAGCGTAAGGATGGAGCGTGTTGTTTCCGGATCGAGGGCTGAAGTGCCTTCATCCGACAGGATCAGCTTCGGATTGGCAGCCAGCGCTCTGGCAATGGCGACGCGCTGCTTCTGGCCGCCCGACAGTTCGCTCGGATAGGCCGCGGATTTGTCCTTCAGATCGACATAGTCGAGCATCGTCATCACACGGTCGCGGATCCTGTCTTCCTTTTCTCCGGCCAGATAAAGCGGGTAGGCAATATTCTGATAGACGCTTTTTTGCAAAAACAGATTAAAATGCTGAAAGATCATGCCCATTTTGCGGCGGGCCAGAATAAGTCCCTGCGGATTGAGCTCAGTCATATCCTGCCCGTCAAAAATGATCTGACCGGCATCGGGCCTTTCGAGCAGATTGAGACAGCGGACCAGAGTTGACTTGCCGGCGCCCGACAGGCCGATGAACCCGAAGATCTCGCCCTGCTTCACTTCGAACGAGACATCGTTCACAGCATGAAGCAGTCCGTCTTCGGTCGTAAAGTGCTTGCTTAGATGGGAGGCGGTGAGTAATGCCCGGCCCTGATTCATGAAAAAACTCCCGTCGCGTTATTCCGCGGGACGAGAGCCAAAGCTTCGTGGTACCACCCATGGTTCGTTTCGGCCTCACGACCGAAACCTTTGCGGGTACTGACATACCCGTGTGCTGTGACGTGCACTCACGTTGCAGCCTTGAGACGATTGTCTGTCGGTGCACAGCTCCGGGGCCATTTTTCCGTTTTCCTCCGCCCTCGCTTCTTTCAGCCCGTGGAAGCGTCTCTGTCTGGTCGGATGCTGGAAAGCGTACTTTCCCCTTCATTGCCTTTTGGTTATTCAGTTAGGCGCATTGTAGCGAAGCCGGCCGGGACCGTCAAGGTGAGAAAATGACGATTCGCGCATGATTAAACAGTCCGGTTCTGGTCAAATTCTCCTGCTTGTCCGCGTTTTTTTTGTATTTTATGTGAATAACGGCTGGTATCGACCCATTTTAAGGTAGAATTAGGCAACAAAATAGCGAGGAATTTGCAGTATGGACGAAACGAAAGGGCGCATCGTCATTGCCGGCAGCGTAAATATCGATATCTCGCTGGCTGTCAGCCGTTTGCCCGGTCCCGGCGAGACACTTCTGGCGGACGCCATATCTGTCTCGGGAGGCGGCAAGTCAGGCAATCAGGCGGTTGCCTGCGGGCGGCTCGGCGGAGACATCGCGCTGGTGGCGCGTGTCGGAGACGATGACTATGGCCGTTTGCTCATGGCAAATATGGCCGAGGCCGGTGTTAATACCGATTATCTGACCGTCGATCCGGTCGCGCCGACGGGGCAGGCTTACATCGGCGTCGCCGCATCGGGTGAAAACAATATTATCGTGGTTCAGGGCGCCAACGGACAGCTTTTGCCTGAAACCGTCAAGGCCGCCCTGCCCCTGATCCAGGGTGCATCGTACGTATCCACCCAGCTGGAAATACCGCTCGCGACCGTGCATACACTGTCTGAACTATGTGCCGCACACAAGGTGCGGTTTGTTCTCAATCCGTCTCCCGTCGCCGCACTTCCGGACGAGCTTTTGTCCAGCGTGAGCATTCTCGTGCTGAACGAGCATGAGCTGGCCGTCCTGGCCGGACCTGGCGATGAAGCTGCACAGCTTGCCCGGCTGCTCGGCCGGGGGGTCGGACAGGTGGTGCTGACCAAGGGCGGTGACGGCGTGGTTTTGGCGGACAAAAACCGTACGGCACATTATGATGCGTTCAAGGTGGACGTCGTCGATACGACGGGAGCCGGTGACACGTTCACCGGAGCGCTTCTCGTCGCGCTGTCCGAGAACCGGGATATGGCTGAGGCCATTGCCTTTGCGCAGCGAGCTGCAGCCATTCAGGTGACCAGGCGCGGTGCTCAGGATGCCGTGCCGTGGCGTGCTGAAGTTGACTCCGTAACATGGCCGGTTAACGAACAGCGTTGACTGTGGCAGAATTAGCGAAATTAAGAGGAGGACAACATGCCTGAGAGAGGACCGATTGTCGGATTATTCGAAGACAACGAAGACGCGGCGAAAGCCATCGAAATGCTGGTGGAACGCGGCTATACGGAAGAAGACATATACGTCATGACGGAGGATCCGGAATACTTTGCAGACGCACTGGAAGAAGCCAAAGCGCTGATCGAACGCGGTGTGCCTGAGGAGGAAGCGGACAGTTACGTAAAGCACCTGAAGGTCGGTGACGTGCTGGTCGTCGTCGATCCCAACGTCGAACACTACTCGGAAACACTCGACATTGTCCGTCAGGTTTCGGAACAGGCTCAGACGCGCTGCCACTGCCGGCACGAGACGAATGCCGTGGAGCGGGTTGTCGATTACCTCGGTCAGAAATTATTCCATAAGAAGTCAGAGGATGCTTGCCCGACGCACATGAATGAACGCGGCGAGACGATCTGCGATGTGTGCGGCGGTCTGGTGACGCCGGATGCGGAAAAACAGGCGGCAGACCGCATCGTGCGTGATTATATGGGGCAGCCGCTGTTTCGCAAAAAAGATCCAGACATAAAATAACGGTGCAAGGCACCAACCGGTCCGGTAAAGACCGAAAAGAGGAGTGAACCATGATCGATTTTACTTTTTACAGCCCGACATTCTTTGCCTTTGGCAAGAACGCCGAAGCGGAAACAGGCAAACTTGCAAAACGTTACGGCGCGACGAAAGCGCTGCTCCATTACGGACAGCAGTCCGTGATTCGCTCGGGACTTCTGGACCGGGTGGAAACGTCACTTCATGAGGCAGGCATTGAGACGGTGCGCCTCGGCGGCGTTGTGCCGAATCCCGAAGCATCGAAAGTTTACGAGGGCATTGAGCTCGGTCGCCGCGAAGGCGTCGACATGGTGATCGGCGTGGGCGGCGGCAGCGCCGTCGACTCTGCCAAAGCCATAGCCGCAGGTATCCCGTACGACGGTGATTTCTGGGATTTCTACGATGATAAAAAGACGATCGAGAAAGCCCTGCCGATCGGCTGTGTGCTGACGCTTGCAGCAACCGGAACGGAAGGCTCGAATTCGTCAGTCATCACGAAAGTCGAAGACAATCAGAAAAAACGCGGAATAGGTCACAACTTGCTGCGTCCCGCGTTCTCCGTTCTCAATCCCGAGCTGACTTACACGCTGCCCGCCTACCAGACGGCCTGCGGCATCGCCGACATGCTGGCGCATATTCTCGAGCGCTATCTCTCGAATACGCCGGATGTCGAGCTGACCGACCGCATGTCCGAAGCCGTCATGAAGACGATCGTCAATCAGGGGCGCATCGCCATTCGCGAACCGGAGAATTATGAAGCCCGTGCGGCGCTTATGTGGGCCGGCATGGTCGCACACAACGATATCCTCGGTGTCGGCCGTGAACAGGACTGGTCGAGCCATCAGATGGAGCACGAGCTGTCGGCCGTTTACGGTGTCGCGCACGGTGCCGGTCTGGCCGTGGTCTTTCCCGCCTTCATGACGTACACGCTCGAGCACGACCTGGCGCGCTACGCGCAGCTGGCGCACCGCGTATTCGACGTGGAACCCGATTTTGGGAATCTGCGCGGCATGGCTGAAGAAGGCATCCGCCGCTTCAAGGCATTCCTCAAGGAAATCGGCATGCCGCTTACGTTTGCCGAATTGGGTGCCAGGGAAGAAGACATCCCGATGCTGGCCTCACGGGTATATCTTACGAACGGCGACTTGCTTGGTTTCTTCCAGCCGCTGAGTCGTGACGATATTGCGAACGTGTACCGCCTGGCATTGTGAAGACCGTTGCCTTAGGCATTGATTTCGGTACTTTGTCGGCCCGGGCCGTTTTCGTCGATGCGGCGGACGGCTCGGTGCTCGCATCCGCCGATGCTCCGTATCGCCACGGCGTCATGTCCGAATCACTGCCGAGTGGAGAATCGCTGCCGCTCGAATACGCGCTGCAGCTGCCTGACGATTACGTTGATGCCATGACGCGCGTCGTGCGGGAGGCCCGCGCCGCCTTGCAAAGTCGCGTCGGTGACACGGTGGACATCATCGGGATCGGCACCGATTTCACGGCCTGCACCGTCTTTCCCGTTGATGAGGACGGGACACCGCTTGTGGAGAAATATCCGGAGCGGCGTCATGCCTATGCCAAATTGTGGAAGCACCATGCCGCTCAGGACAAGGCCGACAAGATCAATGCACTGGCCGCGAGCCGGAACGAACCGTTTCTGGCCCGCTATGGCGGCAAGGTATCGAGCGAGTGGACGCTGCCGAAAATCTGGGAGGTTCTCGACGAAGATCCGGCCTTGTTTGACGAGATGGATCTCTGGGTGGAAGCTTCCGACTGGATCGTCTGGCGTCTTACCGGCGTCTACACCAGAAATGCGTCGTCTGCCGGGTACAAAGGCTTTTTTCAGGACGATCTCGGGTATCCGTCCGACTCGTTTCTGAAAGCGCTCGATCCGAGGCTGACCGGTGTATTCGCGAAGATGGGCGGGCCGATACTGCCGCAGGGCAGTGCGGCCGGCCGGCTGACGGAACAGATGGCCGACACGCTCGGCCTGCCCGCAGGCATTCCGGTTGCCGTCGGCAACATCGATGCGCACGTGGCGTTCCCGGCTGTCGGCATCGGCGGCCCGGGCGAGATGCTGATCATCATGGGCACGAGCTCCTGCCACATCATCGTGGATGAACACCTGCGCATCGTCTCCGGCATGGCCGGTGTTGTCCGGTATGGCGTCTTGCCGGGGTTCTACGCCTACGAAGCCGGGCAGGCATCGGTCGGTGATATGTTTCAGGCGTTTGTGGATCACTTTGTACCGGCGTCATATACGAAAGAGGCCGAAGCGAGAGGCCTCTCCATCCATCAGGTTCTGCGCGAAAAGTGCCAGGACCAGAAGCCGGGCCAAAGCGGCGTACTGGCGCTTGACTGGTGGAACGGAAACCGCAGTGTGCTGGTCAACGCCCATCTGAGCGGCGCGCTTCTCGGCCTGACACTCCAGACGGCTCCGGAGGATATTTACCGGGCGCTGCTGGAGGCGACGGCCTACGGCACCCGCATGATCGTCGACAACTACGAGGCGCACGGCATTTTGGTCAAACGCATCGTCGCAACCGGCGGCATTGCCGCCAAAGATCCGCTGATGATGCAGATTTACGCCGATGTGCTGGGCCGCGAGATCCGCGTGGCGTCACTTGCTCAGGGACCGGCCGCCGGAAGCGCCATTTTCGGAACGGTAGCGGCAGGACACTGTTCGATCGCCGAGGCGACCGGGCGGATGGGACATACGGCCGGCACCGTGTACCGGCCGAACGAGGCGGAACGGGCACGCTACGCCGAGTTATATCAGGATTACGTCTGGCTGCACGATGTGCTTGGCCGTGAACGTCCCGATTTACCGGAAAAATATCGACAATTAAGAGGTGGCTGACATGCCTGAACGACAGGTATTGATCTGCAATGCGGGGTCGACATCACTGAAGTTTCGTCTATTCGACATGCCCCGCGAGTCGGTTGTACTCTCGGCAAAAGTTGAACGCATCGGCAGCGAGCATGCGCTGTTTCAGATTGAGGCGGCTGATCGCAAAAAAATCACCGAGGAGCGTCCGATCCTGGACTACGAAGCCGGTATTGCGCTGTTTATTGAGGCGGCCGCCGCGGCGGGTGTCATTCTCGACCCCGATGTGATCGGGTACAAAACAGTACTCGCCGAGGGATTTTTCGGCATCCACAAGGTGGATGACGCTGTGAAGGACGCCATGCGTGCCTGGCTCGACGTGGCACCGGCTCACAACGGACCGTATCTGGCCGCGATGTCAACCATGGAGGCGGCCTGGCCCGATGTGCCGCAGGTGGCTGTGTTTGAGACGTACTTCCACCGCACCATCCCGGAAGCCAGACGGCTCTACAGCATCCCGCTCGAGTGGAGCGAAACATATGGGATCAAACGATACGGCTACCACGGAACATCGCACCGGTATGTGGCGGAAACACTGCGGCAGCGTTATGCAGATGCGTCTCATATTATCTCTTGTCACCTTGGCGGATCCGGTTCCGTGTCGGCCATTCTGAACGGCGAGTCAATCCATAATTCATTCGGATTCTCGCTGCAGACGGGTGTCATGCACAACAATCGTTCGGGACAGATCGATGCCTTCATTTTTCCCTTTCTCATGCGGCGCGGTTTGACCGCCGGTGAGATTGAAGAGACGCTCGCAAAAAAATCCGGTATTCTCGGGGTCTCCGGCATCTCTGGCGATATGCGTGATATTGAGGAACAGCTCGATCTCGATCCGCGTGCCAATCTGGCCTTCGATGTCTATGTCGAATATCTGCTCAGGGAGATCGGCAGCGCCTATGCGGTTCTGGGCGGTCTGACCGATGTCGCGTTCACAGGCGGCATTGGCGAAAACAGCCCGCTGCTCCGTGCCGAGGTGATCAGCCGTCTCGGCCACATGGGATTGACGCTGGCTGAAGATAAAAATCTCGAGGGACTGGATCAGGTCCGGATCGACAATGGCGATGTCCGGATCCACGTGATTGCCGCGAACGAAGAGCTTATCGTAGCGAGAGAGGCGTATCGATGCCAGTTTTCTTAGATGCTTTGGTTTTTGAATCGGCGGCTGTGCCGGCGTTTACCGTTTTTATTCAGGGACTTCTTTCTTTTTTCTCACCCTGTGTACTGCCCCTGCTGCCGGTCTATATATCGTATCTGGCGGGCGGCTCTTCTCAGATTGACGGCAAAGTCGTTTATCCGCGCGGCAAGGTATTCGTCAACACGGTTTTCTTCGTCATCGGGACGAGTTTTGCGATTCTGCTGCTTGGACTTGCCTTCACCTCGCTCGGCCAGTTTTTTCTGTCGCCTGACAACCGCGTCTGGTTCAACCGGATCGGCGGCGTGATCATCGTGCTGCTCGGCCTGTTTCAGCTTGGTGCACTGGGCCAGAGGAGCCGCCTGAATCAGGAGCGCCGCCTGCCGATTTCGTTCGACAAGCTCGGCATGAATCCGCTTGTCGCCTGGCTTTTGGGATTTACCTTCTCCTTCGCCTGGACACCCTGTCTCGGTGCGGCACTCGGAACGGTTCTGACCATGGCCGGTACGGCCGAAACAAGAGGACTCTCCTTTCTCCTGATCGCCGTCTATACACTCGGCTTCGTCATCCCGTTTCTGGCCGTCGGCTTGTTCACCACGGAAATCCTGGGCTTCTTCGCCAAACGCCGCAAGGTCATGCGGTATGCCACGATCATCGGCGGCCTCCTCATGATTGTTCTCGGCATTCTCATGTTCACGGGTCTGCTTTACCGTCTGGGCGGCATATTTGCCCGGCTTTAATGTGTCAGACATAACGGAACGGGATTTTTCCTCTGTTATCCTTGGATAACTGAATGCGAGAAGTGAGAAAACCAATGCGAAATTATCGAAGTATACTCAGCGTGACGCTGCTGCTTATGATCAGCCTGCTGCTCGGTGCCTGTGCCCCGCAGACTTCGCCGGAGGGCGTGACGGCAATACCGACGGAAGCGGCTGCCGAAGCAGAAACGGAAGCGATACCCGCCGTGACTCTGGCGACCGAACCGCCGCCGACCGAAACCTCGAGTGAAACAGAAGCGGCAGATGAAGACGAGGAAATGTCAAAACTCGCGCCGCCCATAAAGCTGAAGGACCAGTTTGGCGTTGAGCATGAGCTGACCGATTATATTGGCAAGGTGGTGTTCCTCAATTTCTGGGCGACCTGGTGCGGTCCCTGTCAGATTGAAATGCCGGACATTCAAGCCGCTTATGAAAAGTACGGGGAAAACAAGGAAGATGTTGTCATTCTCGGTGTGGCGTCGCCGTTTTCGGAAGAAAACTCACTGACGTTTGAGGGAACGGCCGACGAAGTAATCGCGTACCTGAATGAATATGACTACACGTATCCGTCGCTTCTGGACGAGTCCGGCAAAAGCTTTGCCGAGTACGGCATTCACTCGATTCCCATGACGTACATGATCAGCAGGGACGGCAGTGTGTTCGGGCTGAAGCGCGGCCTGGTGACGCCGGAGGATATTGACCGCATGATCGAAATGACGATGGAAGACGGCGCCTGACCGAAGAGACGAACAGATTGCCGAATTAAAGAGAAACCGTGTGTTTCTCTTTTTTTGGTTTTTTTGCTGCTGCAAAAACAACGGAATACCGCCCGATTTTGCGTGATATACTGCGGTCAACCGCATTTGAGGAGGCTCTCGTTGTGATCTCAAAACTCGTTTCTGGTCTGAATCCGTCCGCGACCGTTGAAATTCAGGAAACACTCGCCCAGCTGACCGCCAAAGGCGTCGACGTCGTTCGCCTGAATGCAGGCGAACCGGATATGCCGACACCGGCGCATATTGTGGATGCGGGCATCAACGCCCTCCGGGAAGGAAAAACGCGCTACACGCCGGCGGCCGGTATTTTGCCGCTTCGTGAGGCGATCGCAGAAAAACTGGAGCGCGATAACGGCCTGCATTACGAATCATCCGGCATTGTCGTGACGACAGGCGCCAAGCAGGCGCTTGTGAACGCACTCCTTGCCGTGATCGACCCCGGCGATGAGGTGATCATTCTGACGCCGGCCTGGGTCAGTTATCCCGACATGGTCAAGATTGCGGGCGGCGTGCCGGTGTTTGTCCCGACAGGTCCCGGTTACCAGCCGGATATCAGGGCGATCGAGCGGGCCATCACGCCAAAGACGAAGCTGATCCTGATCAACAGTCCGAACAACCCGACCGGAGCCGTCTATACCGAGGAGAAACTGCATGCGCTTGCCGACCTGATTGCGGAGAGAAAACTCTGGGTATTGAGCGATGAAATTTATGAAAAGCTGATATATAAAGGCAAGACACACACATCCGTCGTATCGCTGCGTCCGGAACTGGCAGAGCGTGCCCTCATCGTCAATGGATTTTCAAAGGCGTTTGCGATGACGGGATGGCGCGCCGGGTATCTGGCTGCCCCGAAACCGATCGCCAAAGCCGCGACGATTCTGGCCGGTCATATGACGAGCAATGTGACCACGTTCGTGCAGTGGGCCTGTCTGGCTGCTCTAGGCGGCGGCGATACCTGCATCGAGGCGATGCGCGATGTCTTCGCAGCCCGCCAGACTGTGATTGAGGGGCTCTTGAACGAGCTGCCCGGTTTTACGGCCGGACCGGTTGACGGTGCCTTCTACATGATGCCCGACGTGACCGGTGTATTCGGCAGGACCGTTGCCGGCGTCACCATCGAAAGCAGCGCTCAGCTGGCTCACGTTATGCTGGAAAAAGCGCATGTCGCGGTGATCCCCGGCGAGGCATTCTTCTCACCCGGTACGCTTCGCTTTTCCTATTGTGTATCCGAGGCCGATATCCGCGAAGGCATCAGCCGCATCGGACAGCTGCTGGGGGGCTGAAAAGACGAAAAAACAGCGGATGCGCCTGCATCCGCTGTTTTGCCCCAAAGGGCTGGTGTTCACTTCATTTCGTTCGCTTATTGCTGCCAGGCAAAGGCATAATGCCCGTTGCCTTTGCGGTTTCGTTCCTCTTTGCGGATCGGGACGGCCGCTTCTTCCTTCGGCGTGATGTCGTACATCAGCTCGAAATCATGGGCCAGGCGGTTCAGCCTGCGCAAGATGTTCTTTCTCGTTGCAATGCCGATAAACATGCCCTTAGTGTCGATGACAGATACGTAATTGTGATTGACGAGCTTTTGCAGCACGTCTTCCAGTTCTGCGTCTTCGCTGACACAGCCGCAATCGGTATCCATCACCTCCGATACTTTTCTCGTCTGCAGTGAATCCCAGTCGTATGTCGGGATCGCATTTATGCCGCTGATTATGTGCGCCAGTGAGACCTGTCCCTGCAGCCGGCCTTCCATGTCTAAAACCGGAACGGAACTGTAGCCGAGTGTGGAGAGAAGGGTCAGGGCGTGAAGCAAATTATTTTCTGTGCGAACGGTTGCGACCCGGTCGGCCGCAACAACTAAAGGATCACCTGAGTCAAGCAGAAACCTACCGATGTGTTTGCCGATCATGGCTTACCTCCGTGTGATGATAGTAAAAGTATAAGGTAATTTTACACAGTCAACAAGCAATTAGTTCTGAATAAACTGTGAACGATCCACATAAAGTGTCATATCTCTGCAACAATGCGGCGTTTGACGCTCAGCTGAACATAGCGTATGTTGAATGCAATTTTGGCAAGGAGGGCGAACCATGCTGTCATTTCGAGAGCAGCTGGCGGAGGCCGAACGCTTCGTTGAGGACGGACAACAGGATGCGGCACTGGACCGTTTTACCCTGATACTGAAGGATCCGAGGCTGAAGAGCGACGATTTTGTCAGCGTCAGCCGGCAGGCCGGTTCGTTTCTCACGTCAAGCAAGCGTTTTGACGAGGCGCGCGAGATATACATGACTGCGATCACACGCGCCAAGCAGCACAAGAAATATGAAAAAGCGGCGGAATTGTGGCATCAGAGTGCGCTGAATGAGATCAGTGCGGGACGCGCGGACGCGGCTATTCAGGATCTGCGAAATGAGCTCGATCTGATGTCATCCCGCTATGAAGGCTATTTCCGAAAGCTTTCCGCCAATTATCACCGGCAGGGCACGCTTTTTCTCGAGCTGGGGGATCTGGCGGAAAGCAAGCTCTATTTTGAGCTGGCACTGGCTTTTGCCGAAACGGACGGTGATGTGCCTGCAGAGGCGAACGCGCAAGACGGGCTGGCCCGCTGCTATGAGCGCAAGGGTGAGTTGGCGCAGGCATTGTTACACTTCGGACTGGCACTCGAGAAGTATAATGAGACGAAAGACAAGGCGGCTGCACAGCGTGTGCGGCGTCAGATCAAGAAACTGAAGGAAGTCATTAAAGGGTAACGCCATGAACGAATACGAAAAACGGATTCAGAACAAGGAAATTCTGGGAGAGGTCGGCTGTCAGTCCGAGACGAAGGAATGCACGGGCGGCTGCGCCGGCTGCGGAGGTCGTGAAAAGGTCGCGACGATCTGGTACGTGGCATTTGCTGTCGCGATCGTTTTGAGCGCCGCACTGCTGAAAGTCATCGGCCTCATCTGATGCCGGAGGAGCGCGTCCTGGCCGCGCGCGAATTGCGTCAGGCCAGGATTCAGACACTGTTGGCTTCGCACCCGCTTGTGATCACGATTCAGGCCAATCGTCCCGGCTGGCCGAAAGAGGACCTCATCGCAAGCTATCTGACCTATCGCTTTTTTGGTCTGCTAAAAGAACATGTGTTTCCTGCCGGTATCGATACCATGTACGACGATCTCGGTGCCTTTTTGCTGCTCGGCGCCGACGGTGAAGCAAAACGCGTCAAGCAGGCTGCGCTCTCTTTGGAAGCAAACGATCCGCTTGGACGCCTGATCGATATTGACGTTTACAGCGAAAGCGGAGCGCTCTCGCGGGATGCGCTCGGCCTGGCCCCGCGTCCCTGCCTCGTCTGTGCCGATGATGCCCGCGTCTGCCGGCGTCTCGGGCGCCATGAAAAAAAACAGGTAACAGATGCCTACGACAGCCTGTTCGCGTCACATCTTGCCTCGCTGCCCCTGTTTCGGCAGCTGGGACTTCTGGCTGAAACGGCCATGTGGGGTGAACTCTGCCGCTTGCACGGTTTCGGCAGCGTGACCCTGAACTCAAACGGCAGTCACCGCGATATGCAGCTGACTCACATGCTGGCGTCGATTGAACAGGTGGCAGACGGTATTCGGTCACTTACACCGGACGCCATGGCAGCGCTGCCCGCTTTGCGTGCGCATGGACGCACGGTCGAACGGGCGATGCTGGAGGCGACGGGCGGCATCAACACACATAAGGGTGCACTGTTTCATCTCCTGATCGCGACGGCAGCGGTCTGGTCCATGCGCGATCAGCTGAATGACGAGATGCCGCTGAAACGGTTTGCGACAAAACTGATGCAGGCCGTCATCGTGCTGGCGGCTCCGCTGCAGGACGATCTGGCGGCTGCCGACGCCGGTGAGGCACCAGAGAGTCAGGGGCTGCAAAGTTATCTGCGTTATGGGCATGCCGGGGCGCGTCAAGAGGCGATCCGCGGCTATGAACAGCTGCTGACGCGCTGGCTGCCGCGTTTTACGGCCGTGCCTGAACTGATGCCGTTGCTGCCCGAAATTTTGCACCGCACATGGGACACCACGACGTTGAAACGGGGCGGATTCGGCATGCTGCAGACGCTTCGCCAGATGGCTCTGGGTGCTTCCGGAGAAGGAGATCTGGCGTATCTCTCAGCCTGGTGCGAAAAGAACGAGCTGTCGACAGGCGGCAGTGCGGACCTGATCACCCTGCTTTACTACGTGCACCTGATTTTTCGCTTCCGCGGTGTACTCCAGTTAGAAGCCCTCGACTGAGATTGTCGTTCCCCCGAACGCAATCGTTGCTATACTGACCATATGTTACTACTGAGGGCAGGCCGGCATGAAAATCATTAAATCGTCCGTTTGCGGCAGCTTGCAGTCGAATGACTGTCTTGTCGAAGCAGCCCCCGCGGACACGCTTCACATTGAACTCGAAAGTCCTCTGAAAGATCGCTTCGGCGCGCAGATGCTGGCCGCTGTGCGGGATGCAGCGCATGCGCTCGGCGTCACGGCGGCCTATATCCGGGTCACGGATAAGGGAGCGCTAGACTGCACGCTGCGGGCGCGCACGAAAACAGCGCTGCAAAGAGGCGCGGAGGATTCGCCATGAACATCATAAGAAGCCTTCTCTTCATGCCGGGCAATAATCCCGGCATGCTGGTTTCCGCGGATGTGCTCGCTGCCGATGCCGTCATTTTTGATCTGGAGGATGCGGTTCAGCCGGAAGAAAAGGATGCAGCCCGCAATCTTGTCGAGGAGGCGCTTCGCTCACTTCCGCGCGCCAGGTGTCCGGTGGCTGTGCGCATCAATCCGCTCGATTCGCCGTTCTGGCGAGATGACCTGTCGGTCATTTTGCCGGCTCGGCCCGATGCCGTGATCATACCGAAGGCGACGCCGGACGTGCTGCGCGATGCAGACGCCTTCTGCCGCGAGCAAACGCTTGGCCTGCCGGCTGTCTGGGCCTTGCTTGAATCACCGGAAGCCATTGTGAAGCTCGCCGAATTCTTCAGTTCCGGCATATCGCCGGAGGCACTCTTGCTCGGCGGTGAAGATTATGCGGCGTCACTCGGTGTCGCCAGGACGAAGGATTCGCGTGAGCTCTGGCTGGCACGAACATCACTTGTGACGTACGCCAAGGCGTACGGCTGCCTTGCCATCGATACGCCTTTTACCGATATCGATGATACTGACGGCTTGAGGCGGCATGCGGCGGATGCCCGGGCACTCGGGTTCGACGGTGTCCTGGCCATTCATCCGTCTCAAATTGAGGTGATCCGGCAGGTATATCTGCCTGCCCGTGATGAGATCGCGTGGGCTGAGGGCGTGCTGAAGGCAGCCGACGAAGCGGCCGGGAAGGGGCAGGGTGTCTTTTCGTACGACGGGAAGATGGTCGACCGGCCGGTGATTCTGAGAGCCAGGGCGATCATGGCGGCGGCGGGGAGTGTGTCCGATGCGTAATGCGGCGGGACGGGACGTACCGCAAAATCCGTACAAGGGTGCGTTTGCAAAGCAGGCATACCGCACATATACCTGTGACAAAGAGCGGGATGCGACGGTGGTTTTTGGTCTGAAGGACGCAGTGGCCGCGCTTGGCCTGCGAGACGGCATGACGCTCAGCTTTCATCACCATCTGCGTGCCGGTGACCGGGTTCTGGAACAGGTGATGGATGCGGTGAGGGAGACTCGCGTGAAAGGGCTGACGATCGCGGCCAGTGCAATCTTTCCCGCCCATCGCGTGCTGGTTGACCGGATAGCCGACAAAACGGTGCGGGCAATTGAAACGGCGTACATTTCCGGACCGGTGGCTGAAGCGGTGTCCAGAGGACTGCTGGACGGCGGCATTCGCATGGTGACGCACGGCGGACGCGCGCGCGCAATTCTGGAAGGTGACTGCCCGATCGATGTCGCATTTATCGCGGCGCCTGCAGTGGATCGTGCCGGTCGGATATCCGGTGTCCTCGGCCGGACGCCGTGCGGTCCCCTCGGCTATGCCGCGGCGGATGCCTGGAAGGCCGATATTGTGGTGGCCGTCACGGATGACCTTCGGGACGACGAGATTTCGGATGCTGATATTGAGGCGGGTACAGTCGACATCATCTGCGTGGTTGACAAAATCGGCGAGGCCGCCGGCATTGTCAGCGGCACGACCCGGATTACACGCGACCCGGTCGGCCT
>DUPJ01000121.1 GCA_012838355.1 Clostridiaceae bacterium | reverse complement strand
GGTGCTGGCATAGTTGGCAAAGCGGTTCACATAAAAGCGGAACCCCGAGGAAACCAGAAGCCAGCCGAGACCGGCCGTGATGCCGCCCGCCAGGGCGAAGCGAAAGCGGACCCGCTCGCCTGCGGGAAAGGCCGGCACCAGATAATAAAACAAGGTGAAAACGGCCATGATCAAGACAACCGGCAGCAGGCCGGCAAGCAGCGTCCAAAGTGAAGCCAATGCGATCACGTCATCGAATTGTGACACGATGAAATCACGAATGACGGTGCCGAAAACCTGAGAGGCCAGGATGAGGAGTACCAGGGCTGTGAGGATGAGGGTCACCAGAATGGACAGGCCGTACAAAGCAAAAAACGGCCGGCGGCGGTCAACCTCAAAGGTGCGGTCCATGGCCAGGATGACCTGACGGACGCCGGCTGAACCGGACCAGAGTGCCAGCACGAGCGAAACGGACAAAAGCGTACCGCTCCGCTTATCCACAAGGTCGAGCAGCACGGGCTTCAGGAGCTGACTCGCATTGTCCGGCAGCACCGCCAGGATCTGACTGAGCGATTCGGCGCGGCCGAGTGCGGTGAAACTGAGCAGGCTCAGAATGAAGATGAGCAGCGGGAAAAACGAAAGCAGAAGATGGTATGCCAGCTGAGCGCCGGTATTGAAAATATTATTCTGTACGCATCGTTCCCCGAAGCGAAAGAAAAATCCGCCGGCAGGTGTCGCCTTGAATCGGTCGATCTGCTGTTTGGCGGAAATCTTTACGGCATTCAGGAGCTTTTTCACTTATTTCCCCGTCATAATTAGAAGAATCTCCAAATCGGTGGACTTCATCCCCTCTTTGGCCATCCGGCCGACGTTCCGGATGGTTGCTTCGACATCGTCGCCGACGATGCCGTCACCCGGCAGGAAGACATTCTTCTGCTCGGCCATCTGTTTTGCCATAAACGCATTGTCCAGGGACAGGGCAATTTTCGCTGCACACGACGCTTTGGCACCGTCACAGACGATTCCGCCCGCCGTGCCGAGCGTATTGATGAGCGTTTTCTCGACAACGTCCGCCGGCTGTCCTTCCAGATAAGCTATCGCCGCAGAAGCGGCGGCCGCGGCATTGACAACACCGCAAAATGCGGACAGTTTTCCGATGAAACGCTTCTGGTGAATCGCCAGCAGATTCGACACAAAAAGCGTACGCAGCAGGCGATCGTGCGAAGCCCCCGACGCCTCTGCAAATTCGATCACCGGGATCGACACAGTGATCCCCTGATTGCCGGATCCCGAATTGATCACGACCGGCATGTCGCTGCCGTTCATGCGGGCATCCGCACCGGCGGCCGCTTTTGCTTTGGCGCGCGCAGCCGGGCTGTCGGCGCCGGCTGCCATGAGCGTGCGGCCAACCTGCACCCCGTACGGTGTCTTCAAGCCTTCGGCTGAAATGGCTCCGTTGAAAAGGATCTGACGTTCCAGTGACGCCGCAAGCTCCGGATATTCAGCAAAGGAAATGTGGTCCGCTGCCTGCAGGATCCCTGCGACCGAAAGCAATTCGCGCTCTGCTGAAGTGCTGCTGGCACTCAGGTCACGAGTCCGGTCGAGTATCATCTCGCCGTCCATGCAGATCGCGTTGTAGCGCGTATGCTCGTACTTGATCTCGACGTAGCTTCTGTGACCGCCGGCTTCTGCCAGCGTGCGCACATACAGATTTTCCTCGTCATCGACCAGCTCAAGCCGGATGCTGCCGTCCGCCACAAAGCGTATCGCCCGTTCCACATCCTCCGGGGTCACCGGACTCAGCACTTCCAGCAGCAAGGACGCATCACCGGCCAGTGCACCGAGGGCAACCGCAATTTCGATCCCCTTTTGCCCGCCGGAGTTCGGCACCGTCACGGATTTTGCATTCTTGATCATGTTGCCGGCGAGGTACACCGTGAGTTTTTCCGGCATTCGCCCGAGAATCTCGCGGGCTCTGGCTGCCGACAGCGCGATGGCGATCGGTTCCGTGCAGCCCTGCGCGGGTACCAGCTCGGCGACCAGGATGTCTGCATACGTTGAAATAAGGCTGGAAAGAGAATGGGCCACGTCACGATCTCCAATCGTTTAGTGGCCCCATTCTACCTTCAAGCCTCAGCGGCAGGCAAGGCTGTCTAGTTTTTGAATGTCCAGTACATGATGCCGCGGCTGTCAACAAAGCAGGAGGCGGAGCCGGTCGTGGTGCCGGCCCAGAGCAGATTGGCATGGTGACCCGGTGAATTGATCCAGGCACTGAGACAGGCCGCAGGGCTGCTGAAGCCGGCTGCAATGTTGTTGTCATAACCGGTGTGGTTGAACCCGTTCTGTGTGATCTGCTTTGCTGCATAATCGGTGCCGGCCTGCTTGTTCGGACAGGTCGCAAGCGCGTTCAGGCCTTTGCTCAGCCGATAATTGTTGATCAGGCGCATCAGTTCCGCCCCATAGCCTGCGTGCAGATACCCGGAAACAGGTGCGGTCGTTGGAGCGGCCGTCGGAGCTGCTGTCGGAGGCGCGGTCGGTGCGGCCGTCGGAGCCGCTGTCGGTGCGATGGTCGGAGCTGTTGTCGGAGCCGCGGTCGGTGCGGCCGTCGGAGCGGCCGTCGGAGCTGTTGTCGGAGCCGCAGTCGGAGCCGGCACAGTATTTCGTGTGGACAGCTGCGCCGACGGAACGGGCGCTGCTGTGCTCTCCGGAGTTTTTTGCAGGCTGGCTGCCGGCGTTACCGAGAGCAGCCCGGTTGAACAGTAGCCTTCAAATTCGCGATAGCGCACGAGACTCCAGCCGCTCTCATCGGCGGCCAGCCGGCGGATCGGCATGTTCTGCGGCAGGACGGTCAGAATGTCGTTTTCCAGCGACGGACCGGTGCGCAGATTGAGCAGGCACAGCGGGTATACCGTATCGGCTGTGGCCGTAAAACCGGCCGGTACCGCAAAGACGTCTTCAGATGGTTCGGATTGGACCGTTTTCGTGGCAGTAGCAACATCGGACGGGGTGACGTTCAGGGTCATGCCTGCCGGCAGCAGCAGCGTCAGTGCAGCAAGCAGACCTGCCAGACCAGCCTGACCGAAAATGGATTGAAATAAGTCGATTATCAAGATTGCGTTCCTCTCATTTTTCCGTTTCAGAACGCTGTTAACCGACCCTTTGG
>DUPJ01000120.1 GCA_012838355.1 Clostridiaceae bacterium | reverse complement strand
CAGACGATCAGGACGTCATTTTGTTCCAGACTAACAATGTTCGAGTAACGGACGGTGCCGGCACTGCCCGCGGCATAAGCATCGCCAAGTTCAACGGGATTTCCGTTAAAGTCGATGGCTTCGAGCGGGAAATCGTCGTTCGTCAGCGCGTGCAGAAAATCGCTGCGATATAGATAAGCGCCAGCATCACCCAGTGTGATGGCCACCGCCTCTCCGTCTTGCACCATGACACCTGCAAAGTACGGCTCGCGGCCGCTGGTCGTCAGTGTTTGCCGCCCGGTTATTTCAAGTGACGCCTCGGCCAGAAGATTTAACTCGTCGTCGATCTCATGGTTGCCGGCCTTCACCTGCGCCGTCAGATTCTGAAGCGAATCCTGCCAGGCAGTCTCTTCATCCTGCGGCCGGCCGTAAACTGCCAGTACCGCACCGCGATCTTCACGGTCGAGCGTGACGTCGGCAGCGCGGCCCTCACGTTTTCCAGGAAAGCGACCGTCCAGAAAATAACCGTCCGAGATGTCGTCGGTCGGATAATATCGCGCGTTTACGGTAGTGGCGATTCGTGTATTCGCCTGTCGATATGCTTTGGCCATATTTGCAGCTCCTCAACTCCGATGGCACGTCAAAATAACGGCGTGTCGAATGATATTTGAACTCTTATTTCGGACACAATTGTAACATATGGGAATGGCACATGTTGCGTTATAAAGTACACGCTGTGTGACCGTTTGATTGCAATACCGCAACATTAGCGGTACAGGCCGCCATTTTGCCTGTCGATTCGCGCCTGGAGCCATCTGTCAGCCAGATCAAGATCACCGGCCGCGGTCAGCTTTATGTTTTGCAGATCACCTGAGACAAGACGCACCGGATAGCCGACTGCTTCCAGTGCAGAAAGATCATCTGTGACGGACAGTCCCATGTCGGCGGCGCATGAATATGCCTCAAGCAGAATGTCGAGTCTGGCTCCCTGCGGTGTCTGCATCGCCCGCAGCGAATCGCGTTCCAGACAGGCGGTCACATATCCTGCAGCGTCGATCTGCCGAATCGTATCGACAACCGGAATGGCCGGTGCCGCACCTGCGCGCTCACGGATCACGGTATCCAGTGTCGCCTGGATGGCGGCCTGCGTGACGAGGCATCTGGCCGCATCGTGCACCAATACCACCGAATCCCGGTCTGCCGCACGACTGAGGTAAGAAAGGCCGGCGATAACGGACGCCTGACGTGTGCTTCCGCCTTTGCAGAATCCAAAAAAGCGGCTGTCGAGCAAACCGGACAGCGCATCCTCAGCCCTTGAGACTTCATTTTCTGCAACCGCAACAACAATGCCGCTGATAGCCGGGAGTTCAAGGAACGCTGCATACGAATGCCACAGCACGGTCTGACCGGCCACCGGGGCAAAGCATTTATTATCTCCCCCGCCGAAACGTTCACTCCTGCCGGCTGCCAGGATCAGTGCGCAGACGGTCGGGTTCATGTCGTAAACATGAGATCGATCGCCTCATTGAGGTGATTGACGTAATAGATGTTTTCCATTTTGTCGGCCATGCCTCGCCTCACTTCCGTCTTGTTTTCCGCAGGCAGCAGTACCGTCTGAAAACCGTGTCGCACTGCTTCAGCAAGGCGCCGTTCCGGTTGTCCAATGCGCCTGATTTCGCCCGTCAGACCAACTTCTCCCAAAATGACGGCCGGCCCGAACAGCGGCTGCTCCTTGACAGATGACAGCACGGCCGCCAGCACAGCCAGATCGGCAGACGGTTCGCCGATACGGATACCGCCCGTGACATTGACGTATGCATCCTGATTTAGAAGTCCGATGTGGATTTGCTTTTCCAAAACGGCCAGCAGCATGGACAGCCGTGAACGGTCGAGTCCCTGCGTTGTGCGCAGCGGCGCGGTGTAGACGGACGGAACCATCAGCGCCTGAATCTCCAGCAGCATCGGCCGGGTGCCCTCCAGTACAGCTGTAACGGCCGACCCGTGAACACCGGTGCCGCGTCCGAGCCGGAACAAGTCAGCGGCTGACGCAACCGGCGAAAGCCCCGTTCCGGTCATCTCGAAGATGCCCAGTTCGTCTGTGGCACCGAAGCGATTCTTGTGCGCCCGAATGATGCGGTAAGGGCCGTTTGCTTCGCCTTCAAAGTACAGAACCGTATCCACCATATGTTCCAGGATGCGCGGTCCTGCCAGCTGACCATCCTTCGTGACATGCCCCACCAGCAGCACTGCCGATTGTGTCGACTTGGCCAGCTGGAGAAGCTGTGCGGTGACCTCGCGGATCTGGGTAACGGAGCCGGGCGCAGACGATTGCGCCGGATCGTAAAGCGTTTGAATCGAATCGATCACGACGAGTGCCGGCTTTCGCTCCCGTACCGCATCCAGGATACGGGACAGATCAGTCGCCGCCAGCAGATTAATGTCGTCCGCCCTGATCCCGAGCCGGTCGGCGCGCAAACGAATCTGCGCCGGTGATTCTTCACCGCTGACGTAGAGCGACGATTCGCCAAGCCCGCCGAGCACCTGGAGCACAAGCGTCGATTTGCCGACACCCGGTTCGCCGCCCAGCAGTATAAGCGAACCGCGCACGAATCCGCCGCCGAGCACGGTATCCAGTTCACTCAACCCGCACTGGAATCGACTCGCCTGCATCCCGTCGATCTCTGCCAGCGGTTTCACCTCCGCGCGCTCTTCCCCGGTCCAGGTACGCGGTGCCTTGCCTGGCGTTTTTCTTGTAACCCGATCCGCCTCGGCAAACGTATTCCATTCTCCGCAAGCCGGGCAGCGTCCGAGCCAGCCGCTCGATTCGTGACCGCAGTCTGTGCAGAACCAACTTGTTTTTGCTTTCGCCATGTTTCCTCCGGGCATATCGTTACACATCCACAATTATAGATGAGTTCTTCCGGCTCGTGGTATATTTATGAAAAGCAGAGGCCCTGCGGCCTTAACTAGGAGGCTTCTATGCAGTATCCCTGGCGTGAATCATATGATCCCTGGTTCCCGGCACATCTCCAGTACCCGGAGCACACCATGTACGAAGCTGTTGCCGACGCCGCCTCGCGTTTCGAAAGTGAAAACGCCATCACCTATTTCAACCTGACGCTGACCTACGCTGAGCTGATGGCCGAAATAGACCGTGCTTCCAAAGCATTGAAAGCCGACGGCTTTATGCCGAAAGACGTGATCACCATCTGTCTGCCGAATATCCCGCAGGCGGTCATACTGTTCTACGCCGTCAACCGCATGGGCGGAATCTGCAACATGATGCACCCGCTCTCCCCCGCTGCCGAAATCGTCAAGAACATGAAACGGACGAACAGCCGCGTTTTGTTCATTCTCGATGCCCAGCGCAAAAAACTCGGCATAGACCTCGAAGATAACCACATCCGCCGCATTGTGCCATGCAGCGCTGCCACCTACATGGACCGGCTGACCGCGACCTTGTTCAAGCTGAAATATGCGCGCAGGATTGGCCGCATACCGACGGGAGAGCCATATTTATCCTTCCCTGACCTGCTGGCCAAAGCCGACGGCCAGGGATATCCGCAAGTTTACAGCCGGCCGGTTCGCAGTCCGGCCGTTTATCTGCACAGCGGAGGCACGACGGGCGAACCGAAAACAATAGTGCTGTCAGACTATCAATTCAATGCCTTGGCCGTGCAGGGTCCCGGCATTGTCGGCGAAAGCAATGCGCCGGTCGACATGCGCCGCCATTCTCACATCGCCATTTTGCCTTTCTTTCATGGCTTTGGCCTCGCGATCGGCCTCCATATGATGCTCAGTCTCGGCATCCGCATTGTGCTCGTGCCCAAGTTTACGCCCGGCGATTTCGCCCATGTCGTCAAGAAACACCGGCCAACAATCCTGGCTGGCGTCCCCACGCTTTTCACCGGCATGATCCGCGCCAAGAAATTGCGCAAAGCCGATCTGTCCCACCTGCGGCACGTATTCTGCGGCGGCGATCTGCTGACTCCGGAACTGCGCAGACGTTTTGAAACATTTCTCCAGGCGCACGGGGCCGACATCCGGGTACGGGAAGGGTACGGACTGACAGAAACCGTCACCGTGAATACAGTCAACCCGTTTCTTGGCAATAAGGAAGGGACCGTGGGACTGGCCTTGTCCGACATGTATCTGAAAATTTGCTCACTTGAAAATGGTGAGCCGCTGCCTGCGGGAGAACACGGCGAAATCTGCGTGACGGGACCAACCGTCATGCTCGGCTATCTGAACGACAGCGAGGCCACGAAGCACACGCTGCGCATGCATGATGACGGTCTGACCTGGGTGCATACGGGTGATCTCGGCTATCTCGACAATGAAGGCTATCTTGTCTTTTTGCAACGCCTGAAGCGGATTATCAAGGTATCGGGTGTACCCGTGTTCCCAAGCGAAATTGAAAAACTCGCTGAACAAATACCAGGCGTAAAAGCAGTGGCGGCGGTATCCATGCCTCATCCGTACAAAATGGAAGTTGTCTGCCTTTTTGTCGTTAAAACGGCCGATGCCGAGGCGGATGCGCTCACTGCCGCCATTCAGGAACGCATTGAAAAGGAAATGCTGATCTACGCGAAGCCGGCGGCCATCCGGTATCTGGATGCCCTGCCGGAAACTCTGGTCGGAAAAGTCGATGTGCTCGAACTGGAAAAAAAGGCCAGAGCCATCAGTCAAAGAGGAGCGAGCGAAGGGTAGGCACGTCGGGCGCGTAAGCCAGCGGGTTCAGCGCCAGGAGCTGTTCCGGGGCTCGATAGCCCCAGCCGCAGGCAATCTGATCGATACCGGCCTTTTGTCCGGCCAGAACGTCCGTGTCGCCGTCGCCGACCATGCAGCTGCGTCCGGAAGAAACGCCATATTGATCCATCAAGTCAAGCAGCACCGCGGGATCCGGTTTTCGCGGCACGCCGTCGCGTTGTCCGTAGACATCGTCAAAGATGCCGGGAAACAAAAGATTCGCAATCTTTTCCGTTTCAGCGTGCGGTTTGTTTGACAGGACAGCGAGCCGAACACCGGCCGCCTTCAAATCCTGCAGGAGTTCCGGAATGCCTTTGTATGGCGTCACACCCACAGTACAGTGCTCGGCAAAATGCTTGCTGAACAGGTCGAAGACATCGGCTGCTGCCACTGATTCCGGCACCGTTTTGTATGACTGCTGCAAAAAACCGTCCACCAGACGTCTGGCTCCGTGACCGATCAGGGAGGGGAACGCCTCAATGTCGAGAGGCGGCTGCCCCAGATCCTGCAAAACGGCATTTGAGGATATGGCGATCGATGTCAGCGTATCGGTCAGTGTGCCGTCAAGATCAAAAGCGACAAAATCATAACGTCGTATATGCTTCATAGCATTCTATTCTACCTGATTCATTGCTTGAGTCAAAAAAACCTGAATTCTCATTTAGACGACACTTCGGACTGACGCGTGATCAGACTGTCCGAAAACGCCCCTTGTTTCTCGTTTGATGGCGTTATCAACATCGTGCAGGTAAAAAAATGATAGTAAACACAGATAAGGGGGCACTTTCAAAAAGGTGCGATTACGAAAAGTAAAAAGTCCGAAAACGCCCTGTTGAAAGGTGTTTTCGGACAAGTTGTGGTGGACGATAAGAGATTCGAACTCTCGACCTCTGCGATGCGAACGCAGCGCTCTCCCAGCTGAGCTAATCGCCCGGTTTGCTTTTAGCATCATACCACAGATCATTGTTTTGTCTACGCGAAATTAGCCTTCGCAAATATGCCTTAGAAACGCGTTCATTGACACCCCTGCCGGATCAGTAGCCGTACAAAAAGGTGTGCAGTGCGCTGATATTCGTCGCAAAATCAAAGGACCACATCTCCATGCCTCCCTGATAGAACATGGAACGCGTATAAGGGAGCGGCAGCTGCTGCTCAGAGCGGCCGTAATACATCAGGGACGGCAAGTTGGCCGTCATAGATGCGACCTGGCCCTGGCTGAGGCTTGTCGCTGTGCTGGACAGCACGGAACCGACCGCTGCATTGATCGTACCCATGCCGGCACCCGTCAGTTTGCCGATGACAGCCCCGATAACAGTGCGCTGGCGTCCCATGCGGTTGAAATCCCAGTCGATGCTGCGCAGGCGTGAGTAAGCCAGAGCCTGACTCGAATTGAGGTGGTTGACACCGGGCGAAAGCCCCAGTGCACCAGCTTCAGCGGCTGTCAGATTGATGTCGACGCCGCCGATCGCATTGATTGCGTTCGCAAAGGCATTGAAATTGAACACGATGTAGTCGTCGATGCCGACCCGGAAGTTGTTCTCGATTGTCTGGATCAGGAGCGACACGCCGCCCCAGGCGTACGCATGGTTCAGCATGCTCCAGCCCCTGCCCGGGATCTGAACGTAAGCTGCGCGGAACAGCGAGACCGTATTGATCCGGCCCTGTGCGTAATTGATTGAGACAATCATCATGGCGTCGGAGCGTCCGCTGAAATCATTGGAACGCGAATCGACACCGATCACGAGGTAGTTTTTCACCGACCCGTCCCGACGGATGCCGGGCAGCTGTGACAACGTCGGCGTTGTCGGCGCGGACGTAGCTTTGGCAGCAGCCGCTGTGCCGGCCGGTGCGCCTGTGGCACTCGTCACCCTGTCTTCCGTGGCCGTGCTCTCGGTAAACGCCGTCCCCTTCAGCAAGGCCTCAAACTGCGCCTGATGCGAAGCCGCAATTTCAACATCATCCGAAACATCAGTACGGACTTCTTCGTCAAACAGCTCAGCCACATCCTCCAGATTCATTTCCGGAATCCCGGTGAATATCGCTTCTTTCGGCTGCATCTTACTGGTCATGAAAAGGTAGTAAACACCGACACCGAGCAAAATCGTCAGCACAAGACCGAGAGCGGTTCCACCGATAATAAGCGGCAGCCGGGACTTTGCCTTTTTCCTTTTCTTCTTCGAAGAAAGGTTCAGTGGTTTTACGTTTCGCATGGCGCACCTCAGAAGTTTTCTATATTTTAACAGTGTTTGTTATTTGCGCCAACGGGCAATCGCAGCGATCATCTTTGCCGGCATGATGCCGACGCCGTTGCTGAAATCACGATGCCGTCCCGGAGAGGCACAGCCGAAGTCCTTGGGAAAGCGCGCATACAATTGATATACTTGTGCCTGACACCATCTTAGCTGCCCGGAAAGTGATGTATGCCGAAATTGCGCCGCCTGATCACCGCCTGCCTCCTCATCCTGCCGCTCCTGACGGCATGTTTCGGTGCGCCGGTTTTCGGTTTCGGAGCGCGCCGCCATGACATTCGGCGTGTCCACATCGATATTGATCTGCTCTCCGGCGGACAGGCGGAAATTGTCGAACAGTACGAGATCACAAGCGAAACAGGCATGCGCCGATTTCAGCTCGATGTTGTCGCGCCGCTGCAAGGTCGGATAACTGACTTTACGATCGATGCCGCCAAAGCAGAAAGCGATCTGGCACCGGCTCTTTTCACGAAAATCCTGCGCTATGATGCGACTTCGGATGAGGGTCGCGCTCCGTATTCATATGAGATTTCTTCTCCATCCGCCGAGCGGCAGACGCTGAATATCACGGGGCAGTTTGATCCGGGGCGCTGGATCATCCGGATCAGCTACACGCTGGCGAATACCGTTTTGCAAACGGAGGATACCGCGATATTCAGGCTGCGCTTCTTCCCGTCCCGAAAAGCCGGCATGCAGACTGGAACCATGAGCCTGACTTTGCCGCAGCCCTTGCAGAATTCCGAGTACCAGCTGCTTTTTGTCAGTGAAACGCCGGTTCAGTACACATTTGACGAAGTTCAAACATTCCGTATCAGTGCCGGAGCGCTGAGTCAGAGTGACGATGCACGGCTGTTTCTCACCTTGCCGGCTTCTGTTTTTGCTGAATTGGATGCTTCGTCCGATACAAGAACGGCCGCCGAACAGATTGACGCGGCCGTTTTGGCTTCGGAACGCGCACTGGCGCGCGGAACCATGACGACGCGGCTTTCGGCCGTCCAGCCAATCTGGTTCCTGGCAGCTTTGCTGTTTTGGATTCTCTATTACCTCCGCTTCGAGCGCGAAGGCATGATGCGCGGTCCCGGTCCCGACTATGCGCTCTGGCCGTCACGCGTTCCGCCGCTTGCCGTGGCACAGATCCTTGGCAAGAAAAAACTGGGACCGCTGATTTTGTCCACCTTGCTCAGGCTGACAAACCGCCGCACGCTGAAGATGGAAGGTTATGTGTTCACATGGCGGCATCCCGATCGGGTTGACTACTCCCGCTACTCTTCGTTCGAAGTATTCCTGCTGCACTGGTTCCTCGGTGAAATCACGGACGGCGATCCGGCTGCATCGGCCATTCAGGTCAAGAATTACAAGCGAAACAAGAAGAACGCAAGTCGCTTCGCCGATAGTGTTCGGCAGATGGAAACTGAACTCAAGAGATCCTTTGACAACATGCGTCTGCTCGATCGCCGCAAGTCATGGTATGCCGGCCTGCTGGGCTTGATCTTTGGCATAGCAATCGTGCTGACGGCGCTCACCATGATCTTTTTAACCGGTACGGCGGCCGCATATTTGCTTCTGCTTCCCGGCCTCTTGTTCATCTGGTCGAGCCGCGGCTTGAAACATCTGAATGAGGAAGGGCTGAAGCATCGCACTGAGGCGCGCATGTACAGAGACAAGCTGGACACCATGTCACATATTTTCAAATCATGTTCGTCGCACTATACGGAGATCGAAGCCGCCATCATCGCCCTGCCGAGAGCCGTCGCTCTGAATAAAACCGATGTCTTCATGGACGGATTAAAACAGTTCTCAAAACGCCGCTATATCATTCTGGCTCAGGTCCTGCTAAAAATCTATGACAGCCAGGAACCGCCGTCCACGTATGACCGGGACGAGGAATACGAGCGCTGTCTGAGAGAAATGGACAGCCTGAAAGAAACCCTGATCACGTCGCTGTCCATCCTGAACCAGGTGTTCGGTTAAAAGCCGCCCGCCTGCTCTTCCTTGCCGTCACACCACCAGATTTGCTCAACTTCATCGTAATAGAGCAGCACTTCTGCTCCCAGAATGCGGCACGTATAGCGCATGCCGAAGCCACCCGATTTGGACGGGCCGATATGGGCGTCCAGCACCCGGTCAATGCGAAAGGCACGGCCATCCGGCCAGGTCAGCTTCATAGGGATAATCTTCCCCGATCGGAACGATGCGACGACATCAACTACGACTTTTCGACTCATGTTCCCCTCCAAATAAATCGAACTTATGTTCGTATTTTAAGATGGCGGCCGCCCTGTGTCAAGGAAGCGAATAGGAGAAAAAAGCCCGCTTTCGTCGGGAAGCGGGCTGCTATCTGGTGATTGCTGACTAACTTACGGTGCAATCTGAAACGGAGCCGTCACCATGACCGATTCGGTGGCTGCACCTGTTTCCGGCTCTGTCAGCCAGACCGCCTTTACCAGGCGGTAAGACGCATCGATCAGCCGGCCGTCCGGGTTGACACCGTAAACAGGACGCAGATTAAACTGAAGCGCCATGCTCTCCCCGGGGTCCAGAGAATACAGAATATCGATGAACACGGGTTCCGGCACAACAATGTCGTACCAGTCGCCGGCCACATCGACCTGCAGCTTGTAAGGCTCACCAAAGAAAATACTGCTCTCGCGGTTATTTCTGATCACGCTGCGGACCACTTCCTGATCCGCCGTTTCAGGATCCACTTCAAAAACAATACCCTGATCTTCGCTGACCTGTTCAGCGGCTCGCGACACATACCACGGCAACTCAGGGGGCTGCGGCTCGAGCGGGGCACCGAGCGTCAGAGCAAAAACGAGCCCCAGAATAATCAGGAACAAAGGCGGCATATTTGACTTGAACTGCATGTCAGGCTCCTTTCACACTACGGATACCTCATGATATCCCTGCCAGCCGGAAGCCGGCGTTCTGTATGAAACGCAGTGAAATCCGGCAAGACATGTTCAGCCGGCCGGCGGGTCTTTCCCTATGGTTCTTTTCCCTGCTCGGCGGCCTGAAGCTGTTTGACCATGAGCCGCACCTCATCGAGCTGATCATGTATATCGCGGATAATCACTTCCGTTTTCAGATTCACCTTGTAGTCATTTTGCGCGCGCTGCCGATCTTTTTCCTCCTGACGGTTCTGCGACATCATGATCAGGGGCGCTTGAATCGCGGCCAGACACGACAAGAGCAGGTTCAGAAGGATGAATGGGAACGGATCAAAGGCGCGGCTGAGCAGAATGACCGCGTTGATCACGATCCAGATGAAGATAAAAACGGCAAAGCTGATGACGAATGTCCAGCTGCCAGCCAGTTTTGCCAGACGGTCGGCCGCGCGCTGTCCCGCAGTATTCACATCAGCACCGCCGTGATCTTGCGAAATTGTGCGTTCCAGAACAAGCTGCAGCAGATCTTCGTCTTTCAGCTCGCTTTCGACGTCTTCAATGATGCGACGGATGATCTCGGCTTTGCTCAGCGTTTCCATTCGCCATCCCTCCTTCGGTTCGTTATTTTCCTTTTACCGCACTTAAAAACGGGCGGACAATATGCCCGCCCGCCGGAGATCGTAATATGGCGGACTCAGCCTGCCGAGGTGCCGAGGTACGCCTCGCGCACGCTGGCATCGTTCAGAAGGTCAGAGCCGCTTCCGGACAGCGTGATGTTGCCCGTAACCATGACGTAGCCGCGGTGGGCAATTTTCAAAGCGGCATTCGCGTTCTGTTCAATCAGGAGGATCGTCACGCCCGTCTCATTGATTTCCTTGATCGTGCGGAAAATGTCTTTCACGAGCAAGGGGGCAAGGCCAAGCGACGGTTCATCCATCATCAGAATCTTCGGCCGCGCCATCAAGCCTCGGCCAACCGCCAGCATTTGCTGCTCGCCGCCGGACAGCGTGCCGGCTGACTGCCAGTGACGCTCTTTCAGACGCGGAAACAAAGCATATACCTTTTCAAAATCTGCTTCGACAGCGCTCGAATCCTTTGAGAGATAGGCGCCGATGCGCAGATTCTCACGAACCGTCAGGTTCGGGAAGACGCGGCGGCCTTCCGGTACAAGCGATATGCCTTTGGCCACGACTTTCTGCGGATCGATGCCTGAAATTTTTTCGCCGTCGTACCAGATTTCCCCTCCACTTGCTTTGACGAGTCCGGAGATGGACTTCAGCGTCGTACTTTTGCCGGCGCCGTTGGCCCCGATCAAGGTAACGATTTCGCCTTCTTCAACGGCGAAATCGATGCCCTTGAGCGCTTCGATACCACCGTAATTGACTTTCAAATCTCTGATTTCCAAAAGGCTCATTCAGCTACCCCCAGATACGCATTGATGACGGCTTCATTATTCTGGATCTCGGCCGGCGTACCGACGGCGATCTGCTTGCCGAAGTCGATCACATAGATCCGGTCAGAAATGCCCATAACAAGATTCATGTGATGCTCAATCATGAAGATCGTCAGTTTGAACTGATCCTTGATTTCGCCGATGAAGTCCATCAGATCCAGGGTTTCCTGCGGATTCATACCGGCCGCAGGTTCATCGAGAAGCAAAAGCTTCGGCTCGGTCGCCAGCGCTCTTGCGATCTCGAGACGCCGCTGCATGCCGTAGGGCAGGTTATTTGATATCTCATCAGCCAAATGATCGAGACCGACGATTCGCAGCAGTTCCATCGACCGTTCGGCCATCATTTTTTCTTCATGACCATTCAGATGAAATGCGGCCCTGAGCACACCCGCTTTCAAATTCGTATGATGCGCAATCAGAACATTTTCGAATACGCTGAGCGCCTTGAAAAGGCGAATATTCTGAAACGTCCTCGCGACACGAAGCTTCGTGATCTGATGAGGTTTCAGGACGATTCTGTTCGAATATGCGTCGGCATCCTCGCCTTTATAAAGTTCCTTCATCTTGCCGCGCGGCTTGTTTTCGGCGATCACGTCGCCAAATAACCGTACCCGTCCGTTTGTCGGCGTGTACACACCGGTAATTACATTAAAGGCAGTCGTCTTGCCGGCGCCATTCGGACCGATCAGAGCGACGATTTCCCCTTCATATACGCTGGCAGTCAGATGGTCGACGGCGACGACACCGCCAAACTGCATCGTCAAATCTTCCGTCTGCAAGACGATCTTTCGATTTGCTTCTTGCTTATTCATCGCCGGCACCTCCTTCCCCCGGTGTTGCAGATACTGGCTTCTTTCGCTTAAAGAAGCGAGACGGCCAGGTCAAAAACCCATACCAGGAGAACTCTGTATTGCCCAGCAGCCCCTTTCTGTAGAAGAGTACGATGGCCATCAGCAGCACGGAGAACACAACCATGCGGAAACCTTGACGCAGCAACGGTATTTGCACGCCGTTAATCGTGAGCGGCGTGTCAAAGAAGCGAAGCCACCATTCCTTCGCAAATGTGACAAGGAATGCACCGACGACACTGCCGGTAATGCTGCCTATACCGCCGATCACAACGATCAGGAGAATGTCATACGTCAAGATAATCTGGAATGCACGCGACTCGATGGAACGCATGAACATGGCCAGCAGCCCGCCAGAGATGGCAGTAAAGAATGAGCTGATGATAAACGACAGCTGCTTATGCTTGAACAGGCCAATGCCCATCGCCTCAGCCGCTATATCGTCTTCGCGGATGGCTTTGAAAGCGCGTCCGTAAGAACTCTTGATCAGCAGCACAATGAGCCCGATACAAAGGAACGCCACACCGAATGGGATCAGGAGCATGCCTCGTCCGTTTCCGAGGTCGAAACCGGGTATCGCTTTGATACCGTAAGAACCGTTCGTGATTTTATCCAGCTGAGGCGATGCGATGACAGCGCGGATAATTTCTGCGAAACCTAATGTGGCGATAGCCAGATAATCAGATTTCAGGCGCAGTACCGGTATACCGACGAGTCCCGCAAAGATGGCCGCAACGAGTCCGCCGGCGATCAGCGCAAGCGCGACCAGCACAGGCGACGGCAGTACGGCTAACGTCTCCTTGAACGATTTCAGGCCTTCAGACATACCATTGACGTAATAGACGCTGTCGACTCTGTCAACCGGTATGGTCAGGATGCCGGTGACGTAGGCACCGATGGCCATGAAACCGGCCTGGCCGAGCGAGAAGAGACCGGTGAAGCCGGTCAGCAAGTTCATTGATACGGCTGCAATCGACAAAATAACGCCTTTTTGCATGACCGATATCAGCATACCGTACTGTGATTTTTGACCTTCAAGCCAGAAAAGTAGGAAAAAGATGCCAACCATGGCCATGAGGGACAGGATAAGGCGTGTGGCCTTCGAAAAATCTTTTTTCATGAAAACCTCCTCACACCTTTTCCGTAATCGTTTCGCCAAGCAGTCCCGTCGGCCTGATGACCAGGATGACGATCAGGAGCAGGAACGTGAAGGCGTCACTGAATGTTGAATACCCGAAGGCAATCAGGAATGTTTCTGATATGCCGATAAAGAAACCGCCGATCACGGCGCCGGGTATGCTGCCGATACCACCAAGGACAGCGGCAACGAAGCATTTCAGACCTGGCATTAAACCGGAAAACGGGGTGACTGACATTCGGTCTGTAAAATAGAGAATTGAGCCGATTGCGGCAAGCGCAGATCCGATAATGAACGTGAAGCGTATTACGCGGTTAATTTTGATCCCCATCAGCTTCGACGTGTCGTAGTCTCTGGAGACGGCACGCATAGCCATACCAATTTTCGTCCGCTTAATAAGCTGCATTAAAAGAACAACCAGCACAATCGTAAGGACCGGTGTCAGAAATGTCACGAGAGAGGCCGATACTTCACCGATTTTAAAGTTTTGTTTCAGCGGTTCAATCGTCGGGTACGCTCTCGGCAGAGCCGAGAACAGATAAATGGCCAGGTTTTGCAGTAAATAGGACATGCCGATGGCAGATATCATGATCGACATGCGCGGCGCCATCCGCAACGGCCTGTATGCTGCGCCCTCGACAGCAAGCCCGAGTGCAATCGTGACGATAATCACGACCGGGATTGAAATGAACCAGGGCAAACTCGACATGGCAAAGATCATGAAGTAGCCGGCCATCATAAAGATATCGGCATGGGCGAAGTTGATCAACAGCAGGATGCCGTAAACCATCGTGTAGCCGATGGCGATCAAGGCGTATGCACCGCCCAGCGAAATGCCGGTCAAACAGTGCTGAATGAAGGTAGTAAACGTCATATCCGCTCCTTACGCAATCATCGCGGGTCACATTTAAAGCGACAGGCAGACCCTGCCTGTCGCCTCAAATTCGACCTAAGTTGGCGAAATTAGTCGTCAGCTTCGGCTTCATCGCCGCCGACTGTTACCGTTTTGAGGAACTTGAATGTGCCGTCTTCAACGATCTTGATGTAGGCCATGTCTTTGTTGGCATCGCCGTTCTCGTCGAATGAGATGGAACCTGTGACACCGTCTTCATAGACGAGGTCTACAAGCGCATCACGGATCGCAACGCTGTCGGTGGAGTTTGCCGCTTTGATGGCTTCAACTGCCACGCAATATGCGTCATAACCCAGAGCAGATACTGCTGCAACACCGTCGCCGCCGTTCTTGGTGAGATATTCTTCTTCAGCGTTCAAGAATTCTTTGAATCCCTCAACGAAATCTTTAGCGGCCGGGTTGTCGGTGTCGTTCTCATCGAAGAATGTGGAGACACACACGCCTTCAGCCTCTGCACCGGCATTGTCAATAATCGACTGGTTTTCCCACGTATCGCCTGCCATGATGGTTGCTTCGATACCGAGTTCACGTGCCTGCTTGATCAGGAGCGGTGCCGTTGTGATCGATGACGGAGCAAAAATGACGTCAGGTTCAACTGCCTTGATGTTTGTCAGGATGGCTTTGAAGTCGGTCTGGTTCGTCTGGAACTGTTCGTTCGCTACAATTTCCCCGCCGCCTTCTTCGAATGCTCTCAGGAAGAAGTTGCCGAGGCCAGCACTGTAGTCATCGCCCAGCTGTGTGATGACGGCTGCCTTCGTTGCACCTTCTTCTTTTGCGAATTGTGCCATGACAGAGCCCTGGAACGGGTCGAGGAAGCAGACACGGAAGTAGAAGTCGTTGTCGAATGTAACCTGCGGATTCGTGGCTGACGGCGCGATTGCCGGCACTTGTGCATCATTGAAAAGTTCGCCGGCTGCAATCGACACGCCGGAACCGTAGGAACCGATGACGACAGAAACGTTCTGCGCAAGCAGGGTTTGAACAGCCGATGCGGCTTCTGTACGGTCTGACTTGTTGTCAACTTCGATAAGTTCTATCTGGTACTCTTCACCGTCGATTTCGACAGTCGGAAACAGTTCGTGACCGTAGCGAATACCGAGCAATTCCTGGAATCCGCCGCCGCCGTTTTCACCGGTTACAGGTTCAAAGACACCAATTTTGATCACTTTCTCATCTGCCGCTTCAACGGTTGCCGGCGATCCGATTGCGACAACACCAAACACCATGATTAATGCTAAAAATACGGAAATAAATTTTTTCATGTTAAAACTCCATTCGTCAGAAAATTTTCACTGCTTTTGAGGCAAATATTATGTTTCGCCATTTCGCTGATGCATGTTCGCTGCATCGTGTGTATCAGCCAAATCTCAGTCAATGTCCGCCAAACGGGGACCCGTGATATCTGGTTCCATCGATAAGCCGCAAGACTGACCTCCGATCGCACAGAACCAGATGTTCACCACTTCGAAACGTGACAATGGCTGATGAACCTCTGTCTTTACGAAATGGCGCGGCTAGACACCTGTTCTCCCCATTTATTGTCCTCCTTTTGCGTTTTCACAGTTTCAACACTGCGTTTTGAATATAATTCATAACATTCCTCAGGTCAATGCTTCCAATTTGTGCATAATATGAATCTTTGCTCAGTGCCGGCCGCACAAATATCCCGTGTTTTCAGGTTCAACATGTTTGAAAAAGAGGATTTTACGACAGCCGCTGTCCATCTCATTGAGGCAGATTGCCCGTTAACTCTGTAACCGCGGTCGCGTTCGCAAACGCCTGTCGATCAGTCGGTAACCGTAAGCACACACAGACACGCGATGCCTTCTCCCCGGCCGCAGGCGGTCAGGCCTTCGCCGCTGGTAGCCGTCACAGCGACACCCGCCTTGTCGATATTCAGGATCGAAGCGACGGACTGCCTTATCTCCGGGATGCGTGCCAGCAGTTTTGGTCTCGCAGCCTCAATCGATATCGACACGTGCTGAATCGTGCCGGTCAAATCGGCAAGCGCTTCATGAACATAGGCCCGGCTGTCCGTTACCCCTGCCGCACACAGCCTGTCAGCCGCTGCACCAAGAACCGGTACGCCGGTTATGCCTGAGATCGCATTGGTCAGCGCATGCAAGATGACATCGGCGTCACTGTTCCCATCCAGCGGCGGTTCGTCCGCGAATAGAACACCGCCCAGAATGAGCATCCGGCCCTCAGGATATGGCTCGTCACAAAAACGATGGCTGTCTTGTCCGAGCGCAACCCGAATCAAGAACCGCCGCCTTTGGTCAGGCAAAGCATCCAGTACCCTTTGCGCTTGTCCAGCACCGCCACATCATCGGCCAGCGTCTTCAGGTATTTTACGGCAGACTCGGCTCCTTGCTGCTTGCGAATTACCATATACAGGCGGCCGGCCGGCTTCAAACGCCCGACTGCATCCTGCCACATGCGGTAGATGGCTTTCTTGCCGATGCGGATGGGCGGATTCGTTGCGATGATGTCAAAATCGCCGTCAATCGCGGACAAGCCGTCTGACAGTACGGTATCGGTCCGATCCGCCACACCGTTTCTCTCGGCATTCTGTGCAGCCAGCGCGAGCGCCCGTTCATTGATATCGGAAAGAACCATGCGGATATTCAGGTGTTTGGCCAGTACGATGCCGACCGGTCCGTAACCGGTGCCGAGATCGAGTCCGCGCATGTGTTCATGTTCCGGCAAGTTGCGTTCTGCCGCAGCCATGGTGTCCAGCAGATAACGGCTTCCGTCATCGACATGCTGTCTGGAAAACACCTGTCGATCCGTTGCAAACACATAACGCTGTCCGGCAAAGTCGAAGCGAATATCGCGGATTTCGTGGCGGCTTTCGGGTGATTTCGAAAAATAATGATTCATGTTCGCTCCATCATCAGCGCCAGCGGGCTTCTTTCAATATTGACGAGCAGCGGGTAGCCGAGCAAAAGCAGGACGACACTCTGCGATAGTGCAAGGGATAATACGCTCAGGAGAACGACAGCCGCGGTCACCTGCTCGAGCAGGAGAAACGGCAGATAGACGCCGACAATCAGCGCATTCACGATAACAGGCGGGAGCAGCGCGGCGATCCGCGCCAGCATGACCTGCCTCTGCTCATATACAGCGGCCGTTTTCTTTATCCGGCGGTAGCGTTTTCCTAAAAGATACGTCAGCCAGGCGGCCAACCCGCTGGCTCCCGTCCCGAATATGATATCGATCGGCCCCAGATTCTGAGGATTTAAAAGATTTCCCAGCAGACAGCCCAGCATGATGCCCGGAACCGCCGCCGGGGTAAAAACCGGCAGCACGGTCAGCACCTCCGACAGCCGCAGCTGGATAATGCCGAATGAAATCGGAGCCAGCACCAGCGTCAGGATGACGTAAAGCGCCGCAATGATCGCGGCCCAGGTTATATCGCGCACACGCCTGTTCATGGCTACATGTTACCTTATTTCCAGCCGAATAAACGCGTCTCCCCTCCATACTGCCGCACTCAGCCTGCACACACGTTACGGCCGGATGAAACGCCATCATACGTTACGCCGGGAATCGGCACCGTGCCTGACGATGAAATAGGAAACAACCATTCATATCACTGCATAAGGAGAGATGAAACATGAAATATCAGGCTAAACTTACGAATACAGGCGGTCGTGACGGTGTGACCAAAACACTCGACGGCAAGACCACATTCACCATAGTCCCGCCGCAGAACGGTGCGCAGAAAGACGGTACCTTCAATCCTGAGCTGCTGGTTGCTGCCGCTGCTGTCAGCTGCTACAACGGTGCCCTGCTCCATCATTTGAAGGAAGCCGGCAAATCGACGGACGGTGTCTCGGTGGAAATTGAAATTGAGCTGGTCGAAGACGAGCGCGACAAAGAGAATATGCTCTCCATGACATTAAAACCGAAAGCGCCGCACCTCAGTCAGGAAGAACTAAAGCATTTCAGCGCAGAAGCGGACAGGACGTGCCCGTACACCAAGCTGTTTCGCGGCGAAGCTGCTTACAGGATTGTGCACGAATAGCTCCGGCGCGCGAAAATGCAGCTCGGCTAATCAAGACGCCTCCCGGACCGGGAGGCGTCTTCAATGCCGTCAATTACTTTGGAATGCGCTCCACTTCAATGTCGAGCGATTCACCGTTGATGTTCCAGCGTTTGCCGTTCAGGTCATCCGAAAACTCGATCAATTCGGCCAGCACTTCATCCTTGATGAAGTCCTGATTCCGCTCAATCAGGGAGCAGAGCGTCCGGTTGCTGCCGACACGGCAGACGATCCGGTCAGTCACCTCAAATCCGCTGTCTTTCCGCATGGTTTGAACTTTGGAGATGACCTCGCGCACGAACCCCTCTTCGATCAGATCATCGGTCAGGGTTGTGATGAGCGAAACCGTAACGCCGTTTGTGGCCTCTGAGATCATGCCCTCTCTTTGCTTTTGCTCGATGATCAGATCCGTTTCAGCCAGTTCCAGGCGGCTGCCGTCAATCATAAGCTCAATTTTGCCGCTTTTCTTCAGATTCTGCATGGTTTCCGGTCCGTCCAGCGATTTCAGCCTCTCACTGACTTTCGGAATCAGACCGCCAAGCCGTTTGCCGAGAACTTTGAGCTGCGGCTTGAACGTGTAATCGAGAAGACCGCTGTCGTCCGACTGGAATTCAACCGCCTTGACGTTCAGTTCGTCACGGATCAGCTCGACGTATTCGTCATCGGGCTCTGCTCTGCCAACCACAATCAGTTTCGGGAGCGGCTGCCGATTCTTGATCTGCGCCGTATTTCTGGCCGCCCGGCCCAGGATAACGATGTCGAGAACGGTTTCCATGCTCTGTTCCAGTTCCGGATCAATAAAGTGCCTGGCAGCCTTCGGAAAATCAGCCAGATGGACACTCTCGCTCGCGCCTTCCAGCTTGCCTGCAGCAAGATTCCGGTAAATCGACTCGGACATGAACGGTGTAAACGGGGCCGACAGTTCAGCCAGGGTCTTCAGGACAACGAACAGCGTCAGATAGGCATGAATCTTGTCCTGATTCATATCGGACTGCCAGTAGCGCTCTCTGCCCCGCCTGATGTACCAGTTGGACAGTTCTTCCGCAAACTGCTGCAGCGCTCTGCCGGATGCCGTGATGTCGTAGCGTTCGAGTCGCTGGTCAACATTGTCGATCAGGCTGTGCAGGCGCGAGAGGATCCAGCGGTCCATGACACCCAGTTCGGCCGGCTTGAAATCGTAGTCGATCGGGTTGAAATGGTCGATATTGGCGTACAGCACGTAGAAAGCATACGCGTTCCAGAACGTCCCCATGTATTTCCTCTTCGCTTCCGAGACCGATTCATAGGAGAATCGTGACGGCAGCCACGGCTGCGAGGCAACGAAGAAGTACCAGCGAACAGCATCGGCACCTTCGGAATTGAGGATTTCCATCGGGTCGATGACATTGCCCTTGTGTTTTGACATTTTGATCCCGTCGGCATCCTGCACGTGGCCCAGCACGATGCAGTTTTTGAACGGGCTTTCGTCAAAGAGCAGAGTCGAAATGGCAAGCAGTGTATAGAACCAGCCGCGCGTCTGATCGACGGCTTCAGAAATGAAGTCCGCCGGGAACTGTTCCTGGAACACCTCAGCATTGTCAAACGGATAATGATACTGCGCAAACGGCATGGAACCCGAGTCGAACCAGCAGTCGATCACTTCGGGCACGCGCTGCATTTTGCCGCCGCACGCACAGTCGAACGTGACCTCATCAATATACGGGCGGTGCAGCTCAATGTCACCGAGCGGTTTGTCCGCTCGTGCTTTCAGCTCTTCAATGCTGCCGACCATATCCGTGTGGCCGCAGTCCGCGCAGCTCCAGATCGGCAGCGGCGTTCCCCAGTAGCGCTCGCGCGACAACCCCCAGTCGACGACATTCTCAAGAAAATTGCCGAAGCGCCCTTCCCCGATCGCAGGCGGCAGCCAGTTGATGGTGCCGTTGTTCGCCAGCAGCTCGGCGCGCAGTTTCTGCATCGCGATAAACCAGGTTGCCCGGGCGTAGTAGATCAGAGGGGTATCGCACCGCCAGCAGAACGGGTAGCTATGCTCGTACGCTTTTCTCGCAATCAGGTTTCTTTCATCCTCGATCCGCTTTGTCAGGCCGGCATCGGCCTCTTTGCAAAATACGCCGGCAAAGCCTTCTACCTCCTCGGTCATCGTGCCGTCTGCCTTCACCAGCTGAATGAACGGCAGGTCATAAAGCCTTCCCACGCGCGCGTCGTCTTCGCCGAATGCCGGTGCCGCATGCACGATGCCGGTCCCGTCTTCCGTTGTCACATAGTCATCACTGACCACGTAATGCGCCTTCTTGCCGCTCTTTTCGATCCGGTCAAGCGCAAACGGAAATACCGGTTCATACGATTTGCCGACCAGTTCCGATCCCTTCATGCTCGCAATAACTGAATAGGCATCGTCGCCGAATACAGCAGATGCCAGCGAAGCCGCCACATAATAGCGGGACGGGCCGCCCGCGGCAGCCACCGTCGCTTCCACCAGCTGATAGTCGACATCCGGGTTGACGACGAGTGCCACGTTCGACGGCAGCGTCCACGGTGTCGTCGTCCAGGCAGTCAGATATGTGTTTTCTTCGCCGATCACCCTGAAACGAACGGTAATCGATTCATCGACCACATCCTGGTATCCCTGGGCAACTTCGTGCGATGACAGAGCCGTGCCGCAGCGCGGGCAGTACGGCACAACCTTGTGCCCGTGATAGAGCAGATCCTTTTCCCAGATCTGCTTCAGCGCCCACCAGACCGATTCAATATAATCATTTTCGTACGTCACGTACGGGTTATCCATGTCGGCCCAAAAGCCCACGCGACGGCTCATTTCTTCCCACTCGGCCTTGTATTTCCAGACGCTTTCCTTGCACGCTTTGATGAACGGTTCAATGCCGTAAGCTTCAATCTGCTCTTTGCCGTTGATGCCGAGGGCGCGTTCCACTTCAAGTTCAACCGGAAGGCCGTGCGTATCCCAGCCCGCCTTGCGTTCGACCCGATATCCCTTCATGGCGCGATAGCGCGGAATCAGGTCTTTAATGGCCCGCGTCAGCACATGCCCGATATGCGGCCTGCCGTTCGCCGTCGGCGGCCCCTCGTAAAACGAAAACACCGGCGCGTCCTGCCGCTGTTCCACTGACTTTTCAAAAATACGATGTTTTTCCCAGAACTCCAGTACCTCGAGTTCGCGGGCCAAAAAATCCAAACTGCTGTCAACCTTGTCGTACATGCTACCTACCTGATTTCCGTCACTTTGCGCTCTGCCGGCATTCGGCGCTCGCCGCGGTTCATTTTAGCCGAAAGAACGCGGCTTGTCTTAGCAGCGCGCTTCCTGTCCGGCTGCCATCCATTCTACATTACGTGTAAAGTGCATGTATTTGAGACTTGCCGTTACGATGCCAGACCCGCTTTTTCGCTACGCTGGTCAAAGATTGAGCGAACGGAGGATTATCACATGCGTAATCGAGTGGGCGGTGTCGTCAAAAGTGGCATCGGATTCGGTGCAGCGCTTGCCATGGTCATCAGCTATGTGAACTGGCAGTCCATCCTGTGGGCCATTTTCCACGGCATTCTCGGCTGGATCTATGTCATCTATTTCGCCATTCGGTACGGTATCGGCAGTTAACTCTGACCATCCGGCCTGAAATAATAAACGGCCAGCTGCGTTCTGTCCCTCAGCTGCAGCTTGTCAAGAATCTGTGAAATCTGATTTCGGACTGTCCCTTCACTCAAGTAGAGGGCGTTTGCAATCTCCCTGTTATTCATGCCGGCAGCGATTTTCACGACGATCTCGCATTCACGAGCCGTCAGCCCGGCTTCTCTCAGGCGGCGCTCTGCATCATGGTCATGCAAGTCAAGAACCTGCGCCATTTCGCCGGCGACCGCCTCGGCAAACACAGTCTGCCCGTTGGCGACGGCAGTCAGAGCCGGCACAAGCGATTCATAATCCTGTTTCAGAATGTAGCCCTTCGCTCCGATCCTGACGGCATCAATCAGGTATTCCCGGTCAAGAAACGTCGACAGAAAGAGAATATGTGCGTCGCCGTGACGGGCCAGCACCCGTGTTGCCGCCGCAATACCGGAGCCATCACCCATTCGGATATCAAGCAGCAGCACATCCGGCACGTGCTGCTCATAAAGCAAAACGGCCTCATCCTCGGAGTGACCGAACGCCAGTACGCGAAAGGTTCCCGCATGCTCAATGATGGATACGAGCGCCTTCGCCGCCAGCACATCGTCGTCGACCAGAACCACCGTGATTTCTTTGTTCGCTGTCATCACGTGTCTCCCTTCTCGCTTTGCTTGTCATCCGTGCGCTTCGGCAGCGTCAAAATGATACCGAATCCCCCCTTGCGCTCAATGCGCAGAGTGCCGTTGTGCCGCCCGGCACGCTCGGACATGGTGCCGAGTCCGAGATGCACGCCGCTTCGTGACGCTTCCTCCGCCTCTGTCAGGATCCTCGTACCGTTGTCCTTAACCCGCAGCTGATAAAAACCGGGGTGCTCCACCGCCATAATTTGAACCGCCGTGGCATTGCTGTGCCGCACCACATTGGCCAGAGCTTCGCGAACTGCTTTGAGCATCGTCTGGCGGTAATCGTGCGGCGGTTCCTGCCGAAAATCGACCTGACTTGAAACGGTGCAAAACGTAAACCGGTCCATGACCTCTTTCAGCTCATACTCAAAGCTAAGTGACTCCTCATAAAGGCCATGGACACTTTGGCGTGCCCGATCCATGCCAAGATTCAAGGTTGCCTGAATATCCCGGATGGCACCCGTCCTGCTGTTTTCGTCCTGCTCCGCGAGCAGTGCGGTCGTTTGCAGCAGCGCTGAAGACAGGACATGCCCGATTGTGTCATGCAGATCGCGGGCGATGCGGTTTCGCTCCGCCAGCGTTGCCAGCCGCACGTCCCGCTCCGCCTCGGCGATTTTGGCGCGGCGTTCCGTTTCCGCCCTGATGCGCTGCGAACGCTCCCGGTCCATGCGGCTGAGCACGTCGGCTTCCGTATCACTTTGCTGTCTGGCCACGTAACCGAACAGACCGGCAAGGAGACTGAGACTGGCCGTCAATGCAGCCGTGTGCAGGTCACGGCCCAAGCCGGCGATGAGACCTGGCAGAGCCAGGAAAAGAAGCAGGCGCTTTTCGCCTTCATGCTCCAGCCAGTACACCGCCGCCGGCAGATACGGCAGTGCACGCGGAAAAAAACGGGCACGAGAAAAATCGTGCTGTAACCGATCGTTCTGCCATACCGTTCAGGCAGGGCCGGCGGCAGAATTGCGCTGAGCAAACCGAACAGAAACGCCAGCACCGGCATGACACCGATCGACGGTTCATAGGCAACCGCAACAGACACGGCAAACACCGCCAGCGGGCCTAGATAGCGCATGTCGGACCTTTCGATGACATATGTCACAGTCTATCATGACAGGGGGCACTTGGAGAGATTTCCTCCTGTCTGTATGCTTGCATCAAAACCAATAAAACGCGAAGGATACTGACATGATACAAGTTCACGATCTGGTGAAACGGTACGGCAAGCTCGTTGCCATCGACCACCTCAGTCTGAGAATCCGGGAAAACGAGATTTACGGACTCCTCGGCCCAAACGGATCCGGCAAGACCACATTGATCAACTGCATGCTCGCGCTTTTGTCCTTCGACAACGGCGAGATCCGAATCGACGAAAAGGACATGTCGCCGACGGCCTACGATCTGAAGCAGAAAATCGGGATCGTGCCGCAGGAAGTCGCCTTTTTCGATGAGCTGACCGTGCGCGAAAATATTGACTATTTCTGCGGGCTGTATGTCCGCGACAAAGCTTCCCGCAAGTCACTCGTCGATGACGCGATCTCATTCACAGGACTTTCCGAATTTGTCAATTTTCGCCCTCGAAAACTGTCAGGAGGCCTGAAACGCCGTTTGAATATTGCCTGCGGCATTGCACATAAGCCATCCATTCTGTTTCTCGATGAACCGACTGTCGCCGTCGATCCGCAAAGCCGAAACCACATTCTGCAAGGCGTCCGGGCTCTCGCAAAAAACGGCGTCACGGTCGTCTATACGACGCACTACATGGAGGAAGCCGAGCAGATCTGCGACCGGGTCGGCATTATCGACAAGGGCCAGCTGCTGGCCGAAGGCACGCCGGCCGAACTGAAAGGCATGATCAATACAGGCGATACGATCCGGATCCAGCTGATCGCCGATAAGCCGGAGGCGCTCCAGGAAATCCGCAAGATTGACGGTGTCCATAGTCTGGACGTCGATGCCGATACGCTGACAGTCCGGACCATGCCGGGTGCTTACGTGCTTGACCGCCTGCTCCGCTATCTGCATGACCGCGAGATCGGCTATCTGTCGGTCGCCAGTGAAAAACCGTCTTTGAATACGGTTTTTCTGGAGATCACGGGACGCGAATTGCGCGATTAGGAGAGATTATGTTTTTGCACGTCGTCAAATATCGTCTTCTGGCCATCATCCGTGACCGGCAGGGCATGTTCTGGATGCTGCTCTTTCCGATTCTGCTGACGTCGATGATGTCCGTCGTCATGATGAACCTGATCAATGAAGATATGAGCATCTCGCCGGCCAGAGCCGCCATTGTCAAAAACGCGGCCTGGAACAGCTCAGCACCGCTGCAGGATGTAATCGCCACCTTGAATGCCGATGAGGAGAGCCTTTTCGTCTTCAGTCCCGTGGAAACAGCCGCGGAGGCCGAGCAGATGCTTGCCTCGGGAGACGTCCACGGCTACTTTATTCCGGATGCTGAAAACGGACTGACGCTGCACGTCATTCGAACCGGCTTTCCCCAGACCATCCTTTCCGAATTCATGAGTTCCTACACGAGCCAGGCCCGGCTGATTTCCGACATGTTCCGCACAGATCCGCTGAAAGCGCTCGCGCTCGCCGCGGACGGCATTCAGGCCAGCCGCCTGACATTTGAACCGATCGATCCTGCCCAGAATGTCAGCAATCCCTGGGGCGCCATGTTTTTTACCCTGATTGCCATGATGGCCCTTTACAACGCGCTTCAGTCCGCTACCGAATCTACTGCCGTCGATCCGACCGTTTATTCGGTCGGCATTCGCCAGCGCACCATGCCGCAGCACCACATCAGCATCGTGCTCAGCTCCTTCGCTGCGGTCGCCGTTATGGGCCTTCTCAATATGGCGGTTTACCTGCTTTACGGCCAATTTTTGCTCGGGCTCGATTTCGGTCTCACCGCATATCCGCTATATGCAGCCGCCATCGCCATTTCAGGTGTATTCGCAGGGATTGCCATGGGGTTTCTCATCTCCGCCCTGGTCCCGGGCAAGCGAAACCGGCACAGCGCGGTCATCGCCACTTCCATGGTGATGGTTTTTCTCGCCGGCATGATGGTGCTGCAAATGCGGCAGATCGTGCGTGAAAACGCACCGTTCCTGAAATATCTGAATCCCGCCGACATGATCACCGATGCCTATTACGGCCTGCTCTACTACGGCGACACGGCGCGAGCCGCGAGGAACATCGTGATGCTGCTGGTTTTTACGGCCGTCTGCCTGCTCCTGACCTACACGCGTATCCGGAGGACCCGTTATGAACATCTTTAAAACGACGCTTCGCATCGTGCGCGCGCACCTTGCCGCTTTTCTCGTCTATCTGGCGCTGCCCGTTTTCATGACAGCCATGTTTGTCGGTTTCAGCCCGGCACAGGGACTTGATGCCTACCAGAACAGCGAAGTTGTTTTCGCCGTGTTTGACCGTGATCAGTCGGTCGTTTCACAAGGGCTCATCGCATGCCTCGAGAACGGCAACAACCGGGTCGACCTACCGGACGACCGCGACAGCATCCGCGACTCGCTCTTCTATATGCAGACTGCCTACGTGCTGGACATACCGGCAGGATTCGGAGCCAGACTTCTCGATCCCGCGGGCGAGCCGCCCGTCCTTGGCCGTCAGACGGCCCCCGACACGATGGCTCCGTCCGCTCTGGACGGACGCATCCGGCGTTTTGTCACATTTGTGGAGCGGTTTCGCGATCTGGAGCCTGACGCCGCCCCCGGGACAATCGTCGACAAGGCCCTGCAGGCAGCCGGCACAACCGGAACGGTGATCCTCGAATCACCGCCTGACAGTGCTATGCAGAATCTGCCGCAGCCGTTTCGCTTTCTTGCGTACACCATGCTGAATCTGAGTCTCCTCATTATCGCGCAGACCGTCCTGTCCTTCAGGCAGCGCCAGATTCAGGAGCGAAATTTCGTATCAGCCACGCCGCCCGTCACCATAAACCGGCGCCTCCTGTTCAGCGTGCTGTTCGTCTGTTTTGCCGCATTTTTCTTCAATGTCCTGCCGGTCGCGCTCCTCACCGGCCGGACGATGCTGCAGGCGTCCGGTCTCCTGCTCCTTCTGAACACGTTCTGTTTTGCGCTTGTCTCGGTCTCGCTCGGTTTTCTTGCCTCCGCCATGTTCCGTCAGGACAGCAATCTGAGTTCGGCCCTGCAGACGATCCTGCCGCTCATCATGTGCTTCTTCTCCGGTATCTTCGTCCCGCTGCAGTTCATCCCGGAAAGTGTCCGCCGGATCGCAAGCTTCATGCCGACCTACTGGTATAACCATTCGATTATAGCCATGGAAGAGTCCGTCGCCCTGTCGCCTGAACTGACCCGGCTCTTCATGCGCAACGGCGCCATTCAGCTGTCCTTTGCCGCCGTCTTCTTCGCGGCCTATTTTGTCCTCGAATTTGACCGGCAGAAACGGAGAAAAATTGTCGCCGCCTATCATTCGTGACACAAAAGATACGGCGCGTGACAAGCACGGCAACCTCATGTTAAATGTGACGGGAGGGATGCCGTGCCTTATCTGATCGTTTTCATTGTGCTTGCTGCTCTTGCCCTGGTCTACGCGCATTTTGTGGAACCGGGGCTTTTGACTGTCAGAACATACCGGGTCCAGTTTGATGAGCGGCGTCTTCAGATACGCAAGGGCGGTCATGAAACAGGGAGTAAGAAAATCTGTTTTTTTTCCGATCTTCATGCCGGTCCGTTTTTTTGCAAAAGACGCCTCGAGCGCGTGGTCAGAAGGATCCGCGCCTGCGCGCCGGATCTCATTCTCTGCGGCGGCGATCTTGTCACCGAGGAAAGTGATGTGGCAGGCCAGGTTTTCAAGGATGAGCTGATTCAGTTTTTCGCATCTTTGACCGCGCTTGCGCCGGTCGTCGCCGTGTTCGGCAATCATGACGCGGAAGACGACAGGAATCGGCGCCTGACGGAAGAGATCTACCGGGCGGCCGGGGTCCGGCTGCTCAGCAATGAGCAGTTCGATCCGGAGGGGATGCCGTTATCCGTTTTCGGCACCGAGGAAGGCTATTTTGGCAGGCCGAAAGAAGTACCGGAAGGGTTTTCAGGCATACTTCTTTGCCACCAGCCGGATCTTGTTCCCGGCCTGACAGCAAACGGCGGGGCCATTCTTGGACTGTCCGGCCATACGCACCGCGGACAGGTCACACTGGCCGGCCTGCCTCTCGTCAAAGTCAATCTCGGCCGTCTCTTCACTTACGGCCTGTACATCTTTAATGAAGCTCAGGCACTCCTCGTCACCGGCGGCATCGGCATGGTCCATCTCCCCTTTCGCTTTTGGGCGCTGCCGGAGATTGTCTGCCTTTCCGTGTCCTACAGAAATTTTGAGGCGGCCGACACCTTGGACTGACCGAGCTGGCCGGCCTGTTCCAGATACAAGCGCACATCTTTCGGATTGTGCAGGCGGTTTGCGCGCGTATTGACGATAAATTTCGTGGAGGCGCCGGCACCGAAGCCGAGTACATGAACGCGGTCCGACATCATGGCAACGTTGTAGACCGTCTCGTGGCCGGGACGCGCAAATCCGATGTTTTCCAGTCCGGCATGCGCATATTTCTGGCGGTAGAGATAGTACGGAAAGTACCCTGCCGCGCGCAACCGATCCTGAGCCGTCTGAAACGCATCGATCCACGCCGGCAGCGGCCGGTATATGCTGTTTTTCCCATCCTGATCGCTGAGAAAAGAACCGGCCTTTCGGGCCAGTGCGTGCAGCGTGATCTTTTCGGGATTGAGACGGATCAGGGCATCAACGCTGAACAGGAAGTCGGCAGGGGTCTCATCGGTCAGTCCGGCGATGAGGTCCATATTGATGTCCGTCATGCCATGTTGCCTGGCTTCATGAAACACGCGAATAACATCGTCCGTGTCATGCAGGCGGTTCAGCTTCGGCAACGTCTCCCGGTTCATCGTCTGCGGATTGATGCAGATTCTGGAGATGCCGTGCGACTGCAATATCCGCAGTTTTTCGTTCGTGATCGTCTCCGGCCGCCCTGCCTCGACTGTCACCTCCGGCTGCCCGCCCACCATGCCTGAAAGTCGACCCAGCAGCCGGTCAAAGGCGTCGTCTGCCAGCGTCGTCGGCGTCCCGCCTCCGACATACACAGCGACGGGCGTGCCGTAATCCGGTCCGGAGTAGCATGCAGCGAGTTCCTCTGCGACGGCATCGGCATACCGCAGAAGCAGGGACGGATCGCGACCGGCGTCGCGGCTCGTGAAACTGCAGTAAAGACAGCGGCTGGGGCAAAACGGAATGCCGACATAGACGGCGTAGGCAGCGGCCGGCAGACGCTTCAGAATCGCCTGCTCTGCGTCATTTGTCTCCATGGCCAGCCGGGCTTTGGCGGGGCTGACCCGCCAGTCCTGCACCATGGCGTGAATGGCCGTCTCCGGGGAACCGGCCGTTTTCAGAATGCTGTCGGCCATCTGGGTGGGGCGCACGCCCGTCAGCGACCCCCAGGGGAAACGGATACCCGTAACCTGCTCCAGTGCATGGTATAGCTGACGTTTCAGGACGCGCCGCCTGTCTTTATATGCGCACGGCTCGGACAGACTGCGCGACTCAGCACCAGACGCCCGGACCGTTGTGCTGATGCGATTGCCGGCCAGTGCACTCTCGATCGAGATCGCGGGACTTGCATCCTGCTCGTGCACGAGCACGCCGTCGCCTGTCTCGCAGAGCACCGCACGGCCGAAAAAGAGCCGCCAGACTTCCGCCAGTATCTGGTGTTCCTCATGTCCGCTGGTGTATAGGGTAATCACGGGGTGTGCACCAGAACGGCGGGCGGCTGGAGGCCAGCATGGATGTCACCGTACCTTTCGCAAAACGCCAGTACAAGGTCGATCATGCGGCCATAGCTCTGCACGCCGTCGGTCTGGCGCTGGCTTTTCAGGAAAATGTCGTTCGCTTTTTCGGCCGCCTGCCGGACGGGACCTTTGAACTGCTGCCAGTAAGCGCGCTGGGCCGTCATATCCGCCGCTATGCCCGCATCGAGATGGTCGAGACAGGCCGCATACCGGTCCCGATCGACGCTGTGAAGACGGTTGGCCGCATATGACAGTGTTGTCTGCAGCGCGGCGTAGCGATACTCCGGAAGCGGATGGTGAATGCCGCTGAAAAATGCCAGAAAATTGGCTTCGTCTTCTCTGGGATAGCCGCCGACATGCGCCGCTTCATGCAAGGCGGTGAACGGCAGGCTGAACGATGGCTGATCAATATTGATATTGGCTTCGGCAAAAAACGGATTATACATGCCCGATATCCCTGTGTAGGACCAAAACCGCGACAGATATACAGGCTTTGGCGTCGTTTCCGGCAGATGCTGGAACGCGGGATAATAAAGGCCGAGCCGGCCATAGGCACCCGTTGCCTCAGCGAGAATCGTCTTGACATCCAGTTCACTCGAAGCCACACCGGCAGCATCCGTCACAAGCAGTGAACGTGCCTGCCCGGCTTCCCGCATCAGCCAGATCACGAGGTGCTCCAGTTCTTCCGGTTCACGCGGACGCACATCGAGCTGCAATGAAGCGGACAGCGGCTCGCGTTCGTAGTTCAGCGCATGAAAAGCCACGAACCAGCTGTAAGAGAGCGCCAGCACACCGCCCGCCAGGAGCAGGCCGGAAAGTGCAAGCCGCACGCGCGCCGGCCCCTTGATCAGGCGGCGAATGAAACGGGTAAACAGCACACAGCCGAGCAAAATGAGCGGCAGCAAAAGCAGTTCGCTCAGGGACAGGGGAACGATGCCCGTGATCCGGGATACGGTTCCGGCCAGCGTGCGGTAAGGCCCCCGGGCATATCGTTCAGCCAGATCCGGCCGCGCGGCAAACCACAGTCGCAAAAGCGCGGCCGCCGCGGCAAAGAAAGCGGACAGGGCGAAAAAGATAAGCCGCCCGCGAAGCCGTCGTTTCTCTCTGACCGCCTGTTCAGACACCGGGAAATATACCGAAGGCGGCCTGCAGCGCGCTTAGCACCAGATACACGACCGGCTGGTGGACAAGATAGACGATAAGTGCATGCCGGCCGAGAAACAGGACCGGAGACAACGCGTTTAAGGTCCCGCGGCCAACCTGCGGAAAACGCGTTTGGCGATCCCGGTAAAGCCCCCGGCCGATCAGCGTGCCGAGCAGGTAGATCCCGCTCCACGGCAAAAGCGGCATGTAATCCATCACGGCAATGCCGGCCGGGAGGAAACCGAACGGCAGGAGCCAGAACGAGCGCAGCCCCTGCAATTCGGGAACGCGCGGCAAGGTCAGGCCAAAGAAAATAATGAGTGCGGACGCGATAATGATCCGCGCATTGTACTTTTCGCGCGACGCGTCCGTCTCACCGCGCACCAGCAGGGCATAAAACATGGTGGTCAGCGAGATGACATGGAGTACATTGAAGTAAATGACGCCGTATGCGGGCAGAAAAAAGCGCGACAAGATCCAGGTGGCAAATGTAAACGCCAGAGCAACCGGGAGCAGGCGCAGCCCGCGTCTGGCATTGTTGCGCGAAAAGCTGGTCGAAATGCCGGAGACGCCCAGGAACACCATGAGAAAGAGCGGACGCAGCACGTCGTCCATCCAGAAAGATTCTTCGAAATCAAGACCGGGCACACCGAACATGAAGCGCAGATCGAAGACGGTGTGGTGCACGATCATGAGCAGGACAGAAAAACCGCGCAGAAAATCGAGTTCAAATGCGCGTTTCCCTGCGCTGTAAACCTGCACACCTCTGTGACGTCCGCTCATGCCGAATATCTTATCATCAAAATCATGCGGGCTCACCTTCGGAACCGGCCTGACAGTATTAAATGATCAGTTAATCAAGCGTCATTTGTGATACTATTTTTGTGACCGGAAAGCGCGACACCGACGCACTTTCGAGGAGGTAGAAATATGTTTGACAAAAAGCAGGCCTTTGATGTTCTGACGTCGAAACGCCTGACACATGAGCAAAAGCTGATGTCGCTGGCCAAATCTGCGGAAAATGCGTTTGATGTACTCGAGATTCCGGAAAAGACACGCCAGTACTTTGCCTCAGGCGTGATCAATGATCTGTTTGAAGGCGGTGCTCCGTACCGGCCGCGCTACATTCTGCCGGATTACGAGCGCTTTGTCAGAGAGGGCAGCGCGTTTTTGCAGCTGCAGCCGCCCCGTGATTTTGATGAGCTCATTTTCGCGCTCATGATCATTTACCGGCATGTGCCCTCAATCACGAATTTTCCCGTTTATCTCGGCAATCTGGATACCCTGATCGAGCCGTTCATCAACGCGGAAAGCGACGCCGATGTGGTCAGAAAACTGCGTCTCTTTTTTACCTATCTGGACCGCACCATCACCGATTCGTTCTGTCACGCCAATCTTGGACCAAAAGCGACGCGTGCCGGCGAACTGATTCTTGAAGCGGAAGCCGGTCTGCAAAATGCCGTCCCGAATTTCACAATCAAATACGATCCGGACATCACCAGTGACGATTTCATGAAGCGTGCCATCGACTGCTCGCTTCAGTGTTCAAATCCCGCCATCTGCAACCATCAGGCGAATACGTCGCCGTTTGGCGACGCCTACGGCATCTCCAGCTGTTACAACATCCTGCCGACCTCGGGCGGTGCCTATACGCTGACGCGCGTAACGCTGACAGAACTGGCTAAAATAGCCGATAGCGCGGACCATTTTCTGCAGGATCTGCTGCCGGAAGTCCTTCGCCTGATCGGCGACTACATGACCGAACGCATTAAATTTCTGGTCGAGCAGTCCGGCTTCTTTGAGAGCAATTTTCTCGTCCGTGAAGGACTTATCGACAAGGATCGTTTCCTCGGGATGTTCGGTGTAACCGGTCTGGCCGAGGCCGTCGACATGCTGCTGGCAGGCAAGGGGTTCGTTTACGGGCGAGATTCCGAAGCGGACGATCTGGCGGAAGCCATTCTGAATACGGTCGAGTCTGTCGTCAACAGCCTCGATGCACCGTATTCTCCGCTGACAGGCGGCAAATTCCTGCTCCACGCGCAGGTCGGTCTGGACAGCGATATCGGCATCACATCCGGCGTGCGCATTCCCGTCGGCAAGGAACCTGACCGTTTTATCGACCATCTGAGACATTCCGGTCGTTTTCACAAATACTTCCCTGCCGGCGTCGGCGATATTTTCCCGATCGCGGCGCATGTTGACCAGAACACGGATGCGCTGCTTGACGTTGTCCGCGGCGCCTTTTCGGTCGGAGTGCATTACATGTCATTTTATGCAGCCGACACCGATCTGGTGCGGATCACCGGCTATCTTGTCAAGCGAAGCGAAATGGAAAAATATCGTCAGAACGAGGTGGTGCTGCAAAACACAACGCAGCTTGGCGCTCCCAATTATGACGTAAACCGCCTGAAGGACCGCAAGGTCCGCATGTCGGATTGAGCCGGGCAGATCAAACGGACGCCGTCTGGGTCAATAAGATCATTCCGATCTCGACCGTGGACGGGCCCGGTGCACGCTCGGCCGTATTCGTTCAGGGCTGCAATCTGCGCTGTGCGTACTGCCACAATCCGGAGACACAGACGCTGTGCCGCCATTGCGGTCTTTGTGTCCCCGGCTGTCCGAGCGGTGCGCTTTCCCAAAACGGCTCGCGTGTCGTCTGGAATCCGGTTCTCTGCATTGACTGCGACCAATGCCTCGATGTCTGTCCCTATTTCTCTTCGCCGAAAGTGCGCCGGATGTCGCCGCAGGACGTTTTTGCAGAAATCGAACCGAATCTTCCGTTCATCCGCGGCCTGACCGTATCGGGTGGTGAGTGTACGCTGTACCCTTCATTTTTGACGGGGCTCTTTCGGCTCGCAAAGGATAATAATCTGTCCACCCTTATTGACGCAAACGGTGCTGTCGATCTTTCCTTATTCCCCGACATGATGAACGTCACCGACGGGGTCATGCTCGACCTGAAAGCCTGGGATCCAGAGGTATATCGACGTGTGACGGGCGTTGAACGCACACAGGCAGCCGAAAACAACCTCCGTTTTTTGTCGAGTCAGGGCAAATTAGCGGAGATCCGCCTTGTCTGTCAGGCGGACTGGATTGATGTCAGGCAAGCGCTTGACGGTGCGGCAAAGACGATTCCGCACGCCGTTCACGATACACCTTTGAAACTCATCGCATTTCGCAGCTACGGCGTCAAGGGCGAGATGAAGGATGTCGCCGCGCCAGGCCTGAGCGAAATGGAGACGTACCGCACATACGCCGAATCAATAGGATTTACGCGGATTGTGATCCGCTAGAAGAAAGGATACATGTCATGCCAGATCTGGACACAGAAAAAAGACTCGTCAAGAAAGCTCTCGAGGCTCGCGGGCAAAGTTATTCACCCTACTCGCATTTTCGCGTGGGTGCTGCCCTCCTGACTGCCTCGGGCAATATCTATACCGGCTGCAATATTGAAAACGCATCATACGGTGCGGGCATCTGTGCCGAACGCACGGCTGCCGTCAAAGCTGTCTCATCCGGTGATGCTGAATTTGCGGCCATCGCCGTTGCCGGTTTTCCGAACAATGCAGCGGATGAGGAACGCGATCTGGCATTTCCCTGCGGCATTTGCCGGCAGTTTCTGAATGAATTTGCCTGCGCCGGCATGCCTGTCTACATTGCCCGTGCCGAGGACGATTACTACAGCACGACGCTTGACGATCTGCTGCCTCACTCATTCGGTCCGAATGACCTGATTAAATAACAGGCATCACAAAGAGAACGACGTCTCATGCCCCAATGTTTGTTAAAATGTAGCGGATAACGGTAACGTGTGGAGGTATTCATGAAAAAAATCCTTAGTATCACAATAATACTATGCCTGATCCTGGGCCTGCTGGCAGGCTGCGGAGTCGGCACAACCCCAACAACACCGGCAACTGAAGCACCCGTGGAAGAAACGGATGCGCCGGCAACGGAGCCCGAGGCCGATGAAACCGAAGCTGAAACGGAAGCTGAGGCCGAAGAAACTGAAGCTGAAACAGAAGCTGAAACAGAAGCTGAACCCGAGGTCACGGAACCTGAGGCAACTGAACCGGAAGTGACCGAAGCTGAAGCCACCGAACCGGAACCGACAGAAGCGGAACCGGCCGGAGAACTGTCCGGCAGCGTCGCCATGATCACGGATATCGGCGGCATCAACGACGAGTCGTTCAACCAGAGTGCCTGGAACGGCATGGAAGCGCTCGAAGCGCTCGGCGTGGACGTCTCCTTCATCGAATCGAGAAAAGACGCCGATTATGAGCCGAACATTGAAGT
>DUPJ01000002.1 GCA_012838355.1 Clostridiaceae bacterium | reverse complement strand
TGCAGCAGCGTATTTCTGAAAAACTGCAAAAGGTGATGTTCACCGAAAACACCATTCTGCTATCAACGTCTTCGGGCAGCGGCCTGATGGAAGGTGCCATCCGCTGCTGCACGAAGAAGCGTGCCGCGGTTTTCTCAGTCGGATCCTTTGGTGACCGCTGGTATGAAATGGCGGAGGCAAACGGCATCCCGGCTGACAAATTTGTGTCGGAGACGGGCAGCAAAACATCGGCCGACATGGTTCGCGAAGCCCTCGAGACCGGGAAATATGATGTTGTCACGGTAACCCACAACGAAACATCGTCAGGCATCGTCAATCCGTGCGCCGAAATCGGCGAAGTTATTGCCGAGTACCCGGGCGTACTTTACCTCGTGGACGCCGTATCCTCGCTGGCCGGCGACAAGATTGAAGTGGACAAGTGGGGCATTGACGTCTGCATCACATCGACGCAGAAATGTCTCGGACTGCCTCCCGGACTGTCACTTTGTTCCGTTTCCGACAAAGCGATTGAAGCGGCCAGAACGAAGGAAAACCGCGGCTTCTATCTGGACCTAGTGAAACTGTACGATCAGGTCAAGAAAAATTATCAGTATCCGTCAACGCCGTCGCTGTCTCACATGTTTGCACTCGACCATCAGCTCACGCGCATTCTTGAGGCGGAGGGCATTGAAGCCCGTTTCGCCCGCCATAAGAAGATGGCTGACAAGGTGCGGGCATGGGCAGAAAAGCACTTCTCGCTGTTTGCCGATGCGGACTGCCGCTCGAACACGGTGACCTGCATCAACAATACGCAGAATAAAGACGTGGCTGATCTGAACAAGAAACTCGGCGAGAGAGGCTTCTCCATTTCAAACGGCTACGGCAAATTCAAAGACATCACCTTCCGCATCGCGACGATGGCCGATGCCAGGGAGGAGACACTCGACGAGCTGCTGGCGGCGATCGAAGAAATCTGGGAGCTGGAGGCGTAAGATGGCAATTATTCTGGCCAATGACGGCATTGATGCATCGGCAAAAGCAGCGCTTGAAGCGATGGGCCATACGGTCGACACGAATAAATACGAAGGTGATGCGCTGCTGGCGCGACTGCCGGAGGTCGACTGCATCGTCATCCGATCGGCGACAAAAATGCGCGGACCGCAGATTGCGGCCGGCGCCACGGGCAGCCTGAAGCTGATTATCCGCGCAGGCGTCGGCATCGACAATATCGATGTGGAAGACGCACTGGCGCATAAGATCGCGGTGCGCAACACACCGGAAGCCAGTTCCAACGCGGTGGCGGAAGTGGCCTTCGCGCACATGCTGGCGCTCTGCCACAGGCTTTATGCATCCAACGTGACCATGCGTCAGGGCAAGTGGCTGAAGAAAGAGTATGAAGGCACGGAACTGCTCGGCAAGACACTCGGCCTGATCGGCTTTGGGCGCATTGCCAGGAATCTGGCCGAGAAGGCAGTTGCCTTCGGCATGGATGTCATTTACACGCGGCGCACCGATGCGCCCGAAGATGGCTATCGCCAGACCTCACTTGACGAGGTTATCGAGACGGCCGATTTCATTTCGCTGCACACGCCATCGATGGGTAAACCGGTGCTTGGCCGTGCTGAATTTGCCCGCATGAAGGACGGCGTTTATATCGTCAACACAGCTCGCGGTGACCTCATTGACGACGACGCTCTGCTTGAAGCGCTCGATTCCGGCAAGGTGGCCGGCGCGGCGCTCGATGTGTTCCGGGCCGAACCGCTGACGGATGAACGTCTCTGGTCGCACCCGAAAATCTCCCTGACACCGCACCTCGGCGCAGCGACGAAGGAAGCGCAGGCCCGTATCGGGGATGTCATCGTCGATATCATCAAGGAAGTGCTGTAATGTCAAGCGTCAAGCCCTTTCGCGCGATCAGGCCGAAGCCGGAACTGGCGGCGAAGGTTGCCTCGCTGCCGTACGATGTCATGAATCGTGCGGAGGCCGCCCGGATGGCCGGCGGCAACCCGTACAGTTTCCTTCACATCGGCCGGTCCGAAATTGATCTGCCGGATGAAACGGACGTGTATGCGCGCCGTGTGTATGAGAAAGCACGTGAGAATTTTGAGCGTTTTCTGGCCGAAGGCGTGTTGTATCGGGAAGATGAACCGTACTTTTATCTCTACCAGCAGAAGATGGGCGACCGCATCCAGACGGGCCTGGTTGCAACCGTGTCGGTTGACGAATACCTGAATAACGACATTAAGAAGCACGAACTGACAAGAAAGACGAAGGAACTGGACCGCATCAACAATTTTGATGTTGTTGATGCCCATACCGAACCGGTATTCCTGACGTATCGCGGTCATGACGAAATTGCCCGCAAAATGAAAGCATATCGCGAGACGCATGCACCGGACATTGAATTTGTCAGTGAGGACGATATCGGTCACGTGGTCTGGACGATTCGCGATCGCGAACTGACTAAGGAAATTGAGGATCTGTTTGACCGGGTGCCGGCGCTTTATATCGCCGATGGACACCATCGCAGCGCGTCATCGGCCCATGTCGGCGTGAAGCGGCGCGAACAGTATCCCGATGCGCCGGCGGACGCCGAATTCAACCGATTTATGGCCGTCATTTTCCCGCACACGGACCTCTGGATTTACGATTACAACCGGGTGGTGTCGAGCTTGAACGGCTTGACCGAGGACGCGTTCCTGGAAGGCGTATCGGCTTCGTTTGAGCTCGCCAGGCATCCCGGTGATGAACCGTTTCGTCCGACGGCAAAAGGTGAGATCGGCATGTATCTGAACGGGATCTGGTATCGGCTGAAAGCGAAAGAGCACCTGTCGCTCGGCAAGGGGCTCGCGGATCGGCTGGACGTGTCGCTGCTGCAGGACCATGTTCTGGCTCCGCTGCTCGGCATCGGCGATCCGCGCACTGACGAGCGCATCGATTTCGTCGGCGGCATACGCGGCCTGGAGGCGCTGCAGCAGCGCGTCGACAAAGACGGCGGTGTCGCGTTTGCGATGTATCCGCCTTCGATGGAAGACCTGATGACCATTGCCGACGAAGGACTGATCATGCCGCCAAAGTCGACCTGGTTTGAGCCGAAGCTGCGCTCCGGACTGTTCGTGCACCCGCTCAGCTAAGCGACTCTGACGAACAGACACGATCGAGTATGAGAAAACGGACGGCGCAGGCCGTCCGTTTTTTCTGGCACATTGTGATGTTATGCATCATTTTTTGCCGGCAGCGGAGTCGAGATTGCCGCTGCCGATATCGATGATCTTGCCGTAGCGTTCATTAAGACGATTAATCGTGGACATGACTTTGGCGCGTGCCTGCTCCCGTTTCAGATCTTCGAACGAGAGTTGCACCGGATCGTCGGCCGAGCCGAGATCCGAGGCAGTCAGCCCGAGTCCGCGGATCGGGACGGACAGATCAAAATGTGTCTGGAAAAGTGCCATGGCATGATCGAAGATGATTTTTCGGTCTTGGCACGGTTCCGGCAGTTTGGCCTGTCGCGTCTGGCTTGAAAAGGTGCTGTCCTTTACCATGATCTGCACCGTCCGGCAGCAGCGCCGGTCCGCCTGAAGACGTGTGGCGACACTGTCGGCGAGCCAGCGCAGTGCGCCCATAATTTCACCCATGCTGGTGGCGTCCCGCACCAGTGTCATGCTGTTGCCGATCGATTTGGCCTGACGTTTGCGGTCAGCCGGAGCGACCTCGTCCTGCTCGATGCCGTTCGCTTCAGACCAGAGCAGTCGTCCCATTTTGCCGAGCAGACGCTCCAGAAAAAGGACGTCGGTTGAGGCGAGCTGACCGATCGTCTGGATGCCGATGCTGCCGAGTTTGTCCGTCGTCGCCTTGCCGACGTAGAGCAATGCCTGAACCGGCAGCGGCCAGAGAATCGTCTTGTAATTGTCGCGCGAAATGACCGTGACGGCATCCGGTTTCTTGTAGTCGCTGCCGAGTTTGGCAAAGACCTTGGTAAACGACACACCGATCGAAACCGTGAGACCAAATGCATGCTTGACGTCCTGTCTGATCTGGTCGGCCGTCTGTGCGGCTGTATCCCACTGATCCAGCTTCAGCCAGCACTCGTCCAGACCAAACGATTCGACGTAAGGCGTATACGTCTCGTAGAGTTTTCTGGCCAGCTTCGAATAGTGTTCGTACTGATCGAAATGCGGCGGCAGACAGACCACGTTCGGTGCTTTCTGGCGCGCCGAAAAAACGGTTTCGGCCGTTTTGATCCCCAGTGTTTTTGCCGCCTGATTTTTGGCTAAAACGACACCGCGGCGACTTTTCTCGTCACCGCACACGATGACCGGCACATCTCTCAGTTCCGGACGGCTCAGCAACTCGACAGACGCAAAAAAATTGTTCATATCGACATGTAAAATGGCCTTATTCATCGTGAGATCAGTATAACATGCGAGAAAACAATTCGCGGACTTCCACGCTAAAATGACACCATGACAGACTACATTATCGAACCGTTTGAAATCGGCCGCGCAAGCTTCTGCAGCAATCTTGTCATGGCACCTGTGGCGGGCACGACGGCGGCACCGTTTCGGTCGCTTTGCCGGCACTTTGGGGCCGGCCTGACTGTCGGAGAGCTGACCAGTGCGGCCGGCATTATTTATGATGCCGACTGGCAAAAAAACCGGCGCTATCTGACGGTCGCCGACGATCCTTCGGCTGATTGTGTACAGCTGTTCGGGGCCGATCCAAAGCAGATGGCGGATGCCGTGCGACGGCTCCGGCAGCACCCCGAATACGGCAAATATGCCCTCATCGATATCAACATGGGGTGCCCCGTGCCCAAGGTGATGAAGACGGGTGCGGGCGCTGCCTTGATGGGGAAGCCGGTGCTGGCGGCCGAAATGGTGAAACGGGTCGTTCAGGCAGCGGATGGTGTCCCCGTCACGGCCAAAATCCGGAGCGGACTAGACGAGGCGCAGATCAACGCGCCGGAGCTTGCCCGCATGCTCGAGGCGGCGGGCGCATCAGCGATCACGGTGCATGCGCGCACCGCCGTGCAGCGCTACAGCGGAAAAGCTGATCTTGATGTGATCGGGAGGGTGAGGGAGTCAATCCGGATTCCGCTGATCGGGAGCGGCGATTTGGCCGTGACGGCCGATCTCGCGCGCATGAAGGACGCTGCCGGCGTCGATGCCTTCATGATCGGGCGCGCCGCCATCGGCATGCCCTGGATATTCTCCGAACTGCGGGGGCAGGCGGTCAGTGAGGCAAAAAAGGGACAGGCACTGATTACCCTCGTAAACGGTATGGTTCAGCTCCTGGGAGAAAGGACGGCTCTGGCCGAGCTTCGGACCCAGCTCGGTGCGGCCGTGCGCGGCCGGAAAGACGCATCCGTCTGCCGGCAGCGCCTGTTCGGTGCTGATTCAGCCGCGGAGCTGATGCGTCAGATTGAAGCATGTTTCGGCTGATGTGCCTGCCGATACACAGGTGACCATGCAGGGAATGAGTAAAAACTGACGGTCGGTTGTGCCGACTGCACAATGCCGTTATAATATTTCAGCGCGTCAAAACCGTAACCCGGCGGTTACCTGAGACATATTTGGCTACGAAAGGAATACTATGAGCAACAACATTCGCAACATCACCCTAATGGGACACGGCGGCACTGGCAAATCAACGTTTGTCGAAGCAGCCGTTTTTAATGCTAAGCAGATCGATCGTATGGGTAAGCCCGGGAGCCTGGTCTCCGACTTTGACGCGGAGGAAATGCGTCGCGGCGTATCCATTAATGTAACCGCGAACTCACTTGACTGGAAAGGCCATGTGCTGAACCTGCTTGACACTCCCGGTGACTTTGACTACCTGGGTGAGCAGATGCTGGGGCTTTATGTCGGCGATGCCGTCGTCATCATCTTGTCGGCAAAGGACGGTCTGGCCGTAGGTGCGGAAAAAGCCCTGCGACTCGCGCAAAAGCAGAATCGTCCGGTGGTGTTCTTCGTAAACCGGATCGATGAAGCGAACGCCGATTTTATGAAAACCCTGAACGAGCTGACCGAACGCTTCGGCAGCAAGGTGGTTCCGTTCACGCTGCCGATCATGGCCGGCGAATCGTTTGAAGGCGTCACTGATGTTCTGAAGAAAAAAGCCGTCAAACTTGGTGATAAGGGTGTCGAATCGGAGATTGACGTGCCGGCCGAGTATGTCGAGCAGGTCGAGCAATATCACGATCAGCTGCAGGAACAGATCGCCGAGAGCGACGAAACCCTGATGGAGAAGTTTTTCGAAGGCGAGCCGTTTACAGAGGAAGAAGAAGAAGCCGGTATCAAGGGTGCTGTCCTGACCGGATCAATCTGGCCGGTCTTTGTCGGATCTGCCACGTTGAATAAGGGTGTGGCCTATGCACTTGACCGCATGGTGCGCTACCTGCCGTCGCCGCTTGATGTCGGCAGTCACCCGGCAAAAAATGAAAACGACGAGGACGTGGATATTGCTCCCGATAAGGACGATCCGCTTGCCGCACTCGTGTTTAAAACGATCGTTGACCCGTTTGTCGGTCGTATTTCGCTCTTTCGCGTCTACGCCGGGACGTTCCCGTCATCCGGGCAGATCTATAACGCGCAGAAAGAAAAGGATGAGCGTATCGGCGGCATTTTCCGCCTGAGAGGGAAGAAGCAGGTAAGCGTCGACAGCTTTGTGGCCGGTGATATCGGTGCCGTTTCGAAATTCAATGAGACCAACACGGGCGACACGCTCTGCGACCGTTCCCGCATTGTCCGTCTGAAGACGGTCGATCTGCCGAAACCGGCGCTGACCCTGGCCATATCCCCGGCTGTAAAAGGTGAGGAAGACAAGATTATGCAGGGGCTCACGCGCCTGAAGGAAGAGGATCCTGTATTTGAGATTGTGAACGATCCGGAAACGCACCAGCTGCTCTTGTCCGGATTGGGTGAAACACAGCTGGATGTGCTTTCAGCCAAGCTGAAAGCACGCTATGGTGTGGAAGCCAGGCTGTCCGAGGCGAAAGTGCCGTATCGTGAGACGATCCGGAAAAAGGTTAAAGTACAGGGCAAACACAAAAAGCAGTCAGGCGGACACGGCCAGTACGGTGACGTGTGGATTGAGTTCGAACCGGGTGAAACGGAAGCGCTCGATTTCTCGGAGAAGATTTTTGGCGGATCCGTTCCGAAAAACTATCACCCGGCCGTCGAAAAAGGACTCATTGATGCGATTGAAAAAGGTGTGCTGGCGGGCTATCCGGTCGTGAATCTGAAAGCCACGCTGGTTGACGGTTCATATCACGATGTGGACTCGAATGAAATGTCGTTCCGTCTGGCAGCCAGACTCGCATACCGCAACGGTCTGCCGCAGGCCAACCCGATTCTGCTCGAGCCGATCAGCGCCGTTCACGTCCATATCCCGGATGATTACCTGGGCGATGTCATGGGCGATCTGAACAAGCGGCGCGGACGGATTCTGGGCGTCAATCCCGATAAGGATCAGGGGTTTACCGTCGTTGAAGCCGAAGTGCCTTCATCGGAGCTTGGCCGCTATGCGACCGACCTGAAGTCCATGGCCCAGGGACGCGGCTGGCACACCGTTCAGTTTGCGCGTTATGAACCGGCACCGTCCGATGTGTCGGAACGGGTTATCGCGGCTGCCACGCGTGAAGAGGAAGAATAGCGTTTTGTCCCAATCGATATTGGCGGGCTTCGGCCCGCCTTTTTTTACATGCCGGCACTGATTTCGGTTGTTCTGGTCGCCTTTGCACTGGCGATGGACGCGCTCGCGGCTTCCGTGTCGATCGGTATCTGCATCCCGCGCGTGCGGTTTCGCCATGCCCTCAAAGTCGGTCTCATCTTTGGCAGTTTTCAGGCGGCGATGCCGGCGGCAGGCTGGTATCTCGGCCGGGCATTCCGTGATGTCATTCAGCCGCTTGATCATTGGCTGGCATTCGTTCTGCTGGCGGCGATCGGCGGCCACATGATCCGGGATGCCGTGATAAACAAAGCCGCAGACGACGATCCGGACTATTGTCCGATCGGTGACCCGCTTGATACGAGACGGCTGCTCGGCCTGGGCGTTGCCACCTCGATTGATGCGCTGGCCGCCGGCATCTCGCTGTCGATCGAGGCCGTCTCACTGACCTTGTCAGTTCTGGTGATCGGCGTCGTCACGTTCCTGATTTGCGTGATCGGGGTTTTGTTCAGCCGCGGACTCGGCCGCCGGTTTCGCCGCCGAGCCTGCATGATCGGCGGCAGCGTGCTGATTCTCATCGGCGTGAAAATCGTGATTGAGCATCTTATTGCCGGGATCTGAGATTGCCCGCGGCAATATGACTGTGCTATTCTTACGCTTACTCGTGCACACAATTGGTGCGGAAGGAGTCTGTACTTGAACGAATTGCCTGCTTTATGGCTGGCCGCGACTACCTACCGATGGCCCTGGTGGGGACACCTTGCAGCTGTCATCTTCATTCTCCTGCTGATCGCCTTTTTCAGAGCGTTTGAAGCTGCCGTTGTGGCCTTGAAGGACCAGACGGTTCAGCGCGATGCGCAGGAAGGCAAAAACAGTGCCCGGCGGCTGCTTGATTTGATACAGCACATCAGCTCGTTCCGGGGACGCTCCCGCGTGGCGCAGATCCTCCTTTGCATGGTATACGGCGTTCTGACACTCGTGATTCTGCCGAATCGCCTGCAGTCGCTCTGGCCGGCCGCCCCCTTGCTGATTTTTTTGATTCCCTGCCTGATTGTATTCGGTTCGATTCTGCTGGTCTTCGGTGAAATGATTCCGCAGCGTCTGGCACAGGAAAACCCGCAGCCGTTTTCCAATTGCGGCGTCTACTTTTTCGATCTCATGTCGATCCTGCTCTGGCCCGTCACGGCACTTGTAACGCTGATGTTCCGGCCGCTGGCGTCCTCGCTCAGGCTTGATACAGACCAGTCGAGCCAGCTCATCACTGAAGAAGAACTGCGCAGCATGCTGGATGCATCAAGAGAAGCCGGACATATTGAAGCCGAGGACAAGGACATGATCGAAAATGTCTTTGAATTTGACGATACCATCGTCGGCGAAATCATGACACACCGCATCGATATGTCGGCCCTGCATGCCGATCTGCCATGGGACGACGTGCTGGCGTATGTCAACTCCGAACAGTACTCTCGCTTTCCCGTTTATGCCGAATCGATCGACAGCATTATCGGCGTGCTGCATACGAAGGATCTGCTTGCATTTTGCGGAAACGGCGCTGATGCGTTTTCCGTCCGCGAGATTATGCGGCCGGCGTTCTTTACGCCGGAAACGAGAAATATAAAAGCCCTGTTTTCCGACATGAAACAGCGACGTGTTCAGATGGCCATCGTCATCGACGAATACGGCGGAACGGCCGGTCTCGTCACACTGGAAGACCTGATCGAGCAGCTGGTCGGATCGATCGAGGATGAATACGACGATGAGCGCCAGATGATTCTGCAGGTGTCCGATGATGCCTGGATCATGGACGGAAGCATCGATCTGGAGGACGCGGAGCGTGTCATCGGCGTCATGCTGCCGGATGATTACGAAACCTTGTCGGGCTTTGTGATCGATACGCTTGACCGGATTCCGGACGAAAACGAGCGGCCGGAGTGTTCCTATCTGAACCTGAGTTTCAAGGTGCTCACAATGGAGGACAACCGTATCCGCCGCTTGCGGGTGACAAAATTCGATACAGACTCACACGAAGAAGAAGAGGACGACGATGCGCCCGACTGAAAAACTGGCCGTTTCAGCTGTCTGTTTTGATCTGGACGGCACCTTGCTGGACACGGTGCCGCTCATCGTCGCAAGCCACCAGTTTGCGCTGGCCGATTTTCCGCATTTGTCGACGGATACGCCGTACCTGATCAGCACCATCGGACTGCCGCTTGAAGCCGTGTACAATGAGAAACTGCTCGGTTCGGGGGCCAGGAACCTGATGAATCGCTTCATTGATCACAACATTGCGCACACCCAAACGCATATTGCGGTGTTTCGAGGTATCGTCCCGATGCTTGAACAGCTCAGGGCGACGGGCATCCCGCTCGGCGTGGTGACGGCAAAACGGCGGGATCAGGCCATTATGGCTCTGGACCTGTTTGACATGATGCCGTATTTCGACGTTGTCCTGGGACGTGAAGACAGCAGCCGGCATAAGCCGGATCCTGAGCCGCTTAAGGAAGCACTCCGGCGGCTGCAGATTGAGGACAGCCGGCAGCTTTTGTACGTCGGGGACAGCATCTACGATCTCATGGCTGCGAATAACCTTGGCTCTTACTCCGCGGCCGTTGCCTGGAGCCAGACATCCAGGGAAGCCTTGCTCGAGCAGAATCCGACACTTTGGCTGGAGCAGGCGCATGACCTTCCGGCAAAGATTCGGCCGGTGTGATGACGAATCGGTTCATTTTGTTATAATAGGCGGGCATTTGGAATAATGCGGATCGAAAGATTCGCCAGTAAGGATACATATGGAACACGATAACAAGAAAAAAGTGGAGACACCGGCTGACGGTGTAAAATTTCCGAAGCTGACGAGCAAAAAAACGGAACCTTCGGAATGGAAAACGGACCGCATCCGCGCCGAGCGTCGTGCGCGGCTGGCGGAGATGAAGGGCAAGGACGGCGGTAAAAAACCGATCCGCACGCGTACTGTCTGGCGGCGTGTGGTGGCCATTGTGGTCGCCGCGGCCATATTGCTGGCAGCTGGTGTCTGGGTTCTCTTCCGCTTCGGCGTGCCGCAGCGTTCAGTCAATGCACTGAGCATCGACAGCGAGAAGGTGACTGCCTCGGAAATGAACATGATCACCGGCCTGCATGCCATGAACATTTTCCAGATCGGGCTCATCTTTACGCCGGAGAATCAGGCGATGCTGAAAGAGATGCCGGCCGAGTCGAATCACACGTATCTCGACATGGTGATCGATTCAGCCATTTCCGAATTGCGCATGAACAAGACACTGAACCGCGCGATGACGGACGCCGGCTTTGAGCTGACCGAGGATGATAAAGCCATGCTTGAGGCCAATGTGGCCGAGCTGCCGATACAGTTTGCGCAGGCAGCCGAACAAAGCGGTGCCTCGCTGCCCATTTTCCTCGAGTATTCTTTCGGGCCCGGCGTGTCCATGGAGGATCTCGAAAATTATTATCGCGAGTCGTTTGCCGTGAATGCCTTCATCACGGATCATTACAATAATGTTGAAGTGACTGAAGACGAGCTCGAAGCGTACTACGGCGAAAACGAGAATCAGCTGGATATGGTCAATTACTATCTCGCCGAGTTTACCGCCGACTATGCGGAGGACGCGGACGAAGAAACCGTTCAGGCGGCAATTGACGCGGTGGCCGACACGGCAAAGTCGATGCTGGAAGAGCTGGACGATGCCGACAACTTCTACGATCTCGCCTATGAATTTGCAAGCGACGAGCAGAAAGCGGCGCTTGACCGAAACCCGGGCAGCGTTTACCACCAGTTTGAACTGTATTCGGATCCTCAGACACCGAGTGCCGTAAAGACATGGCTGTTTGACGAGGCTCGCAGTGAAGGTGAGATGGCCGTAGTCGACGGAACGAACTCCAGTTATGTTGTGCTGTTTGAATCACGTGATCGGGCGAATGTCAGCGACTATTCGGTCCGCCATATCCTGATCAGGGTGGACAGGGACACGGCGTCCGACAAGGAGATCGAGCTTGCCAAAACGGAAGCTGAAAACATTCTGAAATCGTACGAAGACGGTGAGCAGACGGAAACAGCCTTCGGCGAACTGGCCATGCAGCACAGTGCCGACGGCAATGCACAGCAGGGCGGCATTTATGAAGATGTGCCGCCGGGACAGATGGTACCGGAGTTTGAAAACTGGGCACTTAATCCTGAACGAACAGCCGGTGATACGACGATAGTGCAGTCACAGTTCGGTTTTCACATCATGTACTTCGTATCGCACGGCGACACCCCCTACTGGGAGACTATGGCCAGAGCCAGCCTGGCAAATGACGAGACCGTTGCCTGGCGTGACGACATGGTGTCGGCGGCGACAGTCGAAGGCAGCTCATTCGGCATGAAAATGGTTGGCAAAACGAATATCTTTGATATTTTGTTCGGCCACAGTTACGATCCGGCGGAACACAGCCACTAAGCGACACCAACGAAACAGATCCGAAAACCCCGGTTCAGAGTGACCGGGGTTTTTTGTATCCGGCAGCGATGGCAAGGTCTGATTTGTGATGTTGACAGAAGCAGACAGCGTCTTGAATAATGCATTCAGGCGGTTACAAATACATGAGCCTGAAATGCGAGGTCTTTTATGAAACCTGTCAACGTTCAATTTCGAGACGATTACCGTGCGGTGATTCTTCAGGATCAGACCGTACTGCCGCGTGAAACACGATTTATAGAGCTGAAAACACCGGAGGCCATGCACGAAGCCATATTCTCACTGCGCGTGCGGGGAGCACCGGCCATTGGGATCGCGGCGGCGTTTTCCTATGCGGTGACGGCAAACCGGCTGGATGTCGCGGATACGGGTGCGCTCAAGGAGGCGCTGACTGCATTTGCGGACTATCTGAACAGTTCGCGTCCGACTGCCGTCAATCTGAGCTGGGCACTGAATCGGATGGAGGCGGTCACGGCGGTCAATCTGGCTCTGACACTGAACGAGCTCCGGCAGCGGCTTATCCGGGAGGCGATTGCGATTCAGGAAGAAGATGTGGATATGTGCCGGCGCATTGCCGAAAACGGCCTGACGCTGCTGCAGGAAAATGACGGTGTTCTGACCCATTGCAATGCCGGTCCGCTGGCCACCTCGCTTTACGGTACAGCACTCGGGCCGGTTCTCCTGGCCAATGACCGCGGCATGAAGGTGCGAGTCTTCGCCGATGAGACGAGGCCGCTTCTGCAGGGTGCACGCATCACGAGTTATGAACTGGACCGCGCCGGTGTTGACGTCACCCTGATCTGCGACAACATGGCCGCGACGGTCATGAAGAATGGCTGGATCGACGCCTGTTTTGTCGGCTGTGACCGTATTGCCGCCAACGGCGATGTGGCAAACAAAATCGGCACGAACGGTGTGGCGATTCTCGCCCGGCATTACAATATTCCGTTTTATGTACTGGGTCCGACCAGCACGATCGACTTTGAGACGGCGACAGGCGACGATATCGAGATTGAGCTGAGGGATCCGGAGGAAATCAGGAGCAAATGGTATGCCGAACCGCAGGCGCCGGCATCGGTGAAGTGCTACAATCCGGCTTTCGATGTGACGAATCATGATCTGATTGCAGGTATCGTGACCGAACACGGGATACTTCGCGCGCCCTATGCAGACAGTATTGAAGCGCTGCGCCGGACGCTGTTCGACAAAACAACTGATTAGCCGTCGGCGCGGGTTGCCAGACCATGATTTCGCAGGAACACGGATCGCTGATTGAGATGATTCCGCCGGCCGCGCGTGAGGCGGCCGGCCGTCTTTTTGCGGATCCCGGCGAGACGATTTTGCGCGCAGATGCCCCTGCCAGCCATTTTTATCTTCTCGAGGCGGGGAGTGCCAAACTGGTTTGTGAGCCGATCGACAGCCCGCCCCTGATCATTGATATTTATCATGCCGGCGATTTTTTCGGTGAAATGGAAATGGTCGGCCTGGAAATAAAGGATCGCAGCGTTGTCGCCCTGACTGCCTGTGAACTTCTATGTTTTACGCGGGATCAGTTTTTTCACTTGTGGGATCAGGAGCGGGCGTTCTCGCGCACGATTCTTGCCGTCCACTGCCGGCGGCTGCTCGCGGCCGGCGATGACAAGGTTTATACGGATGGAACGCTGCTGAGCCAGCGCGTTCTGCGCGTGATTCACGGCCACACGAGTCCGGGCGGCTGGTTTCTCTACACAAAGCAGATTCTGGCGGAATTGACCGGCATTTCCATGCGCAGCCTGAACCGGACGCTGAAGGCACTGCAGCTAGATGGCCTGATTGACGTTCAGGCGGGTGCAATTCGCCTGAAATACTGATTTCTTGACATTTCTTTGGGACATCTGTCCTTTTTTAAGCCGTTCTCACATGATATGTTGAATATATTCTGCAAAACGAAGCAAGTGAGGACAAAATTATGTCAACCATTCGCGACATTAATTTAAAGAACGAAGGCCATGAGCGGATTAATTGGGTCGCCCGGCACATGCCGATCCTGAATGCGATTCAGGCCCGCTTTCGCGCGGAACAGCCGCTCAAGGGCCTGCGCATTACCCTGTCGGTTCATCTTGAAGCGAAAACAGCGTATCTTGTGAAGACGCTCGTGGCCGGCGGTGCGACACTATCGGTCACGGGGTCAAACCCGCGCTCGACGCAGGATGCCGTGTGTGCCGCGCTGGTCGATGACGGCATTGAGGTAAACGCGATGCACGGCATCAGTCACGAGGAAGCCGTCGAACTCTGGAAAAAGGCGCTTGAGATTCGGCCGCATATCATTGTAGATGACGGCGCTGACCTGATGCACCTCCTGCTCGGCGACAGCCGTCATCTGGCTGGCGACATGATCGGCGGGTGCGAGGAGACGACCAGCGGAGTGCAGCGCCTCCGCGGCTGGCAGGATTCGGGCAGACTTGTCTACCCGGCGCTGTCGATCAACGATGCGCGCTGCAAAACCAATTTCGACAATGTCTACGGTACGGGACAGACGATCTTCGACGCGATTATGCGCACGACGAATCTCCTCATCAACGGCAAAACAGTCGTCATCGCGGGATACGGATACTGCGGACACGGCATTGCGCATGTGGCCAGAGGACTTGGTGCACAGGTTATTGTGACCGAATGTGACCCGATCCGTTCCGTTCAGGCGGTGATGGACGGAAATCGCGCCATGAAAATGATCGATGCCGCCCCGCTGGGTGACATATTCATCACGGCTACGGCCAGCGTGGATGTCATCCGCAAAGAACACTTCGCGGTCATGAAAAACGATGCCATTGTGATGAATGCCGGTCACTTCAATGACGAACTGGATATCCCGGCCCTGAAAGCCATGGCCGTGGAGGTTTTGCCTCTGCGCAGGAATCTGGACGGCTACCGTCTTGCGGACGGCCGCACCATCGCGCTGGTGGCAAACGGCGGTCTGGCTAATATCGCGGCGGCAGACGGCAACCCGATTGAAATCATGGACATGTCGTTTGCCCTGCAGGCGCTCGGCACGGAGTACATGGCAAAACACGGACGCACGATGGAACCGGGCGTCTATCCAATCCCGCAGTCGATCGATTTTGAGGTCGGATCGCTTGCGCTCGCTTCGCTGGGCGGCAGCTTCGACACCATGAGTGAACGTCAGAAGGCCTATATCGCTTCGCACTGATCTGTTGGAGGTTTAGCTGAGGTGCGCATTGTACAATTCAGCTGATCCATTTATGCTGTCAGTGTTATAATCTGTACAGACAAAGTGAACGTAAAGTTTCACAGGAGGTATATTGCATGAAAAAATCACTTATTATTCTGCTTGCGGTCTTGATGGCCTTCATGGTGGCGGTTCCTGCTGCTGCGACGGAAGCCAAAACCCTGCGCGTAGCTGTTGTCACCAGCCCGAACGGCGTCGACGACGGGTCGTTCAACCAGAACGTCTATGAAGGTGCCCTGAGCTTCATCGAAGCGTTTGAGGGATCGACGGTCCAGGCTATTCGGGAGACCGATATCACGAATTCCGTGCCGACGGTAGAAAACGTTGTTGCGGATTACGACGTGGTGGTGTCGCCCGGTTTCCAGTTCGCGGATGTGTCGAATATCGCCGTGAACAATCCGGATAAATACTTCGTCATCGTTGACAGTTTCCCGACGCCGATTGATGAGGTCGAAACATTTGATAACGTACTTGGGATCCAGTTTGCCGAAGAAGAGAGCGGTTTCTTTGCCGGCATTGCTGCAGCCATTGAGACGAAGACGAACAAGGTCGCCGTGGTCAACGGCATTGCCTATCCGTCCAACGTCAATTACCAATACGGCTTTGAGTCGGGTGTGCACTATGCGAATGCCAATCTCGGAACCGCAGTGGAGATTATTGAACTGCCGTCCTATGCCGGCATGGACGTGACGAACACGGACGTCGGCGGCAACTACATCGGTTCCTTTGACGATGAAGCACGCGGCAAGGTTCTCGGCGAGGCACTTCTGGCCGAAGGCGTCGACATTATTTTTGTTGCAGCCGGCGGTGCTGGCAACGGCGTGTTTACGGCAGTGAAGGAAGCGGGCGATGCTTACGTCATCGGCTGCGATGTCGACCAGTATGACGACGGCGTGAACGGTGATGAGAATATCATCCTGACGTCGGTTCTGAAGGTGATGGACATCAACGTGGATCGTGCGCTCACGGCCATTGCCGAAGGCACTTTCGTCGGTGAGAACGTAGTCCTGCGCGCCGACACGGATTCAACCGGATTCGTAAAGGAAGAAGGCCGTCATCAGATGGATGAAGAGACGGTGGAAGTGCTCGACGAAGTATACGAACTTGTCAAGGACGGTACGATAGTCCCGGCCGCGAACTTCAATGGATTTACGCCTGAAGAGTTCCCGGGTCTTGAGGCGGAAGCTGACGAATAAAGGCTTTATAGCCGAAACGTTTTTTCGGGAGGTGCTTTCGGTACAATTGACGGACCGGGGCACCTCCCTTGACTTTGGGGCATGTGACGGGGGCGTTGGATGAGTGACGAGACTGACTACATTGTCGAGATGAAACATATTACGAAGCGGTTTCCGGGTGTTGTGGCGAATGACGATGTGAGCATATCCATCCGCAAGGGTGAGGTATTTGCCATTCTGGGTGAGAACGGCGCCGGCAAGTCGACTTTGATGAGCATGCTGTTCGGCATGTATGAACCGGATGCCGGGGAAATCTGGGTCCGGGGCGAGAAGGTTCGGATCGATTCGCCGAACGAGGCGGTGAAGCTCGACATCGGGATGGTGCATCAGCATTTCAAACTGGTCGAGAACTATACCGTTACCGAAAGCATCGTGCTTGGCATTGAGCCGATCCGCAAGCTGTTCGGGATCCTGCCGTATGTGGATATCCGGAATGCCAACAAAGCGGTGCGCGATCTGTCACTGCGATACGGTCTTGAAGTGGAACCCACAAAGAAGATCGAAGATTTGAAAGTTTACGCACGCCAGCGCGTTGAGATTCTGAAGATGCTTTACCGCGAAGCGGAAATCCTGATCTTTGACGAACCGACCGCTGTGCTGACGCCGCAGGAAATTGACTATCTGCTTGAAATCATCGAAAAACTGAAAGCTTCCGGCAAGACGATTATTCTGATCACGCACAAGCTTGAGGAAATAAAGCGAGTGGCGGACCGCTGCGCAATTTTGAATCGCGGCCGCCTGATCTCGGTGCTGGATGTCGAGACGACGTCCACAGCCGAAATGGCGCGCCTGATGGTTGGCCGCGATGTGCTGATGGAAGTGGACAAGCCGCCCGCCAGTTACGGAGATACGGTGCTTCAGGTCGATAATCTTTTTGTGACGGACGCGAATGGTTTCGAGGTCGTACGGGATGTCAGCTTTTCGGTGCGTGCCGGCGAGATTTTTGCGATTGCAGGGGTCTCCGGAAACGGACAAGGGGAGGTGGCGGATGCGATCACGGGCATGCTGCCGATTAAGCGCGGCACGATCAGGCTGAACGGCAATGACGTGACGCACGCATCGGTGAAGGCACGGATTGACGACGGTATGTCCTATATCCCTGAAGACAGACAGACGACGGGACTCATTCTTGACTTGACACTGGCCGAAAACCTGGCGCTTCGCTCTTACAACAGGCCGCCGTTCAGCAGCGGGGCGGTGCTCAACCGTGACGCATTTCTCTCTTACGCCGACACGCTGATCGATGGCTATGACATACGAAGCGGCGGCGGAGCGGCGGGCCCGGTACGCGCGATGAGCGGCGGCAATCAGCAAAAGGCCATCATCGCACGGGAAATCGACCGTGAGAGTGATCTGATGATCTTTGTTCAGCCGACGCGCGGTCTTGATATCGGCGCGACACTGGGGATCCGCGAGCGGATGATTGAGGAGCGAAACCGGGGCAGAGCCATCCTGTTGATTTCGCTTGAGCTCGATGAGATTATGACGACCGCCGATACGATCGGCGTGATGTACAACGGCGAGATGCTGAATATCACGCCGGCAGAGGACATCACCCCGGAAGAAGTCGGTGAGTACATGATGGGAGTGAAGAGGCATGAGTGATCTCAGAACGAAAAATCCGTTTCTCCGGCTGTTCGGCTACCGGCGCTTTCAATTCATCACGATTCCGTTGCTTGCGATTGTACTGAGCCTGCTGACTGCCTCCGTCATCATTCTGATTCTGGGAAAAAACCCCCTGGATACATTCAAGAGTCTGCTTCAGGGCAGCGGGTTCATTCCGAAGCCGAATTACGCCGCGTTCAAGAACGTCTTCACTGATTTTATGGATACGGTTGATGCTCTGACGCCGATGCTGTTTGCGTCGCTCGCCGTGGCTGTGGCCTTTCGCGCCGGGCTGTTCAACATCGGCGTGTCGGGGCAAATGCTTCTGGCCGGTTTCACTGCCACGGTTGCCGTTGGCTACAGCAGCCTCCCGGCTGTGGTGGCAAAGCCGCTCGTGCTGCTGATCGGGATTGTGGTCGGTGCGCTGGTCGGCGGTCTGATCGGCTTTTTGAAGCACCGCTTCAACATCAATGAAGTGGTCGCCGCGATCATGCTGAACTATATCATTCAATACAGCATCAGTTTTTTTATCAACACGCGCTATGTCGATCCCGTGTCACGTCAGTCGAGAGTCGTCTCGGCGGCTTCCCGCCTGACCTTGCTGAATGTTCCGTGGAATGACATCAAGATCCGCCTTCCGCTGGCCTTTGTGCTGGCCATTGCCGTCGCCGTTTTTCTCCGTTTCTTCTTTGCCAAAATGAAAACGGGATTTGAAATGAAGGCGGTCGGCCTGAACCCGACAGCCAGCCATTATGCCGGCATACGGATCGGCCGCACCTTGATTGCGGCGATGATGCTGAGCGGCGCCATGGCCGGACTTGCCGGCGTCAGTTTCTATCTCGGCTATTTCGGCACGATCCAGCCGAACGTCCTGTCTTCGGTCGGATTTGACGCCATTGCCGTGTCGCTGCTCGGCAACTCGCATCCGATCGGCGTTATCTTTTCTTCCTGGCTGATCACGGCGCTGTCGCGGGGCGGGACTTACATGAGCAGCATGATCGGCATCCGTCACGAAATTGCCGCCCTGATTGTCGGCCTGATTCTGCTGTTCTCGGCATTGAACCAGTACATGCGGCAGCGAATCAATCTGCGCATTGAGAAGAGGTAAGCCATGGAAACCATGATCATTGACGGACTGTCATACGCGCTGCCCCTGTTTATTATCGCGATCGGCGGCATTTACAGTGAACGCAGCGGCATCACAAACCTTGCTCTGGAAGGACTGCTCGGGTTCGGTGCTTTTACGGGCGGACTGTTTATAGCACTGCTCGGAAGTTCATTCGCGACGAATTCGATGTGGCCCTACTATCTGTCTTTTCTCCTGGCCATGCTGGGCGGCGGTATCTTTGCCATGCTGCATGCGCTGCTTTGCATCAAGTTTCAGGCCAATCAGGTGGTGAGCGGTGTCGTGGTCAATATCGTGTCTGTCGCGCTGACCGGCTTCCTCACAAGTCAGATCAATGCCTCGGTGTTCAATTCCCCTTCGAACCGCTTCATGCTGAGTGTCTCTCCGCGGGTGACCGTGCCTGTGCTCAGCGAAATTCCGGTTCTCGGCGCGATCTTTAAGAATGTGTATCCGTTCTCCTTCATGATCGCAGGCTTGTTTATCGTGTTCTGGTATCTCTTCCGCCACAGCCGCTACGGCATGCATCTGCGTGCCTGCGGAGACAATCCCCAGGCGGCCGACGCCGCCGGCATCAGCGTGACCCGAACCCGATTCTGGGCCGTGGTGATTTCCGGTGCGCTGGCAGGATTCGGCGGGATGTCGTTCGCCTATTCGATTTCGACGAATTTTTCTCCGTCCATATTTATGGGTGCCGGCTATCTGGCGATTGCCGCGCTGATCTTCGGAAACTGGAATCTGATTCCGACACTGTTTGCCTGTCTCATCTTCGGCTTTGCGCGATCCGGTGCCTATCAGCTGATGCGCATCCTGGCACTGCCGAGCAGTTTCTCGGATCTGGCCATGACGATTCCGTATATCCTCACCCTGCTGCTCCTGATATTTTTTTCAAAACACAATCGTGCACCGCGGGCATTGGGGGAAATATACGACAAAAGCAAGCGCTGACATCGCCGCAGGCGCATGGTGCAGCGCAAACTGTTTCGGGGTGCGTTACGGACACGAATGATGGTCTTGACACGCTAAAACGACAGTGATACTCTGCTCTAATGTGTCGCCATCTCACGACGGGCGCGTTTTGGCTTGGAAAGAACCCTGTCATTCGATTTGTTGACACTCATTATACAAAAGGTGCGAGCCGGGTCAAGTCAGTCGGATAACGCACATATAGAGATATCTTGTGAGGTGATCTTTTAATGGTAAAACCCGTTCGCTATGGACGTACCGAAAGAATGTCGTATTCGAAAATTGAAGAGATCCTCGATATACCCGACCTGATTGAAATTCAGAAAAGTAGTTACGACTGGTTCCTGAATGAAGGCCTTATTGAGGTCTTGGAGGAAGTGTCGCCAATTACCGATCCATCGGGGAATATTGAGCTCAGTTTTATCGATAAGGAATTCGATATCGATAACCCGACGTATTCCGTCGAAGAATGCAAGGAGCGTGATTCCAACTTTGCCGCAAAGCTTCATTTAAAAGTACGTCTGTACAATAAAGCGGATGAAAGCATAAAAGATCAGAATGTATATGTCGGGGAATTCCCGATCATGACGGAGGACGGCACGTTCATCATCAATGGTGCCGAACGCGTCATCATCAGCCAGCTTGTTCGGTCGCCCGGTGTCTACTATGACATCGTTGAGGACAAGAACGACGTGGTGCTGTACACCGGACAGATTATCCCGAATCGCGGTGCCTGGCTCGAGTTTGAGACAGATAAGGACGGTATTTTGTGGGTGCGTGTCGACCGCACGCGCAAGTTTCATCTGACGATCTTTCTGCGCTCGCTCGGATTTGGCACGAATGCCCAGATTGAAGAGATCCTGGGCGAAGAACGTTCACTTTCCGAGACCATGAAAAAGGACGGCTGTCACAATGAAGACGAAGGTCTGGCCGAGATGTTCAAGCGTCTCAAGCCGGGCGAGGTCTACACGCGCGAAGGTGCGCAGAATTACCTGTTCAATCTGTTCTTTGAGCCGAACCGCTACGATCTCGCCAAGGTTGGCGTTTATAAAGTAAATAAGAAACTGGCACTCGCCAGCCGCATCATCGGTCACAAAGCCGCGGAAAATGTCGTGGATGCCATGGGCGAAGTGCTCGCTGTGGAAGGCGACATTTTTACGGAAGACATGGCGTGGGCGATTCAGAATGCCGGCATCAACCATGTCGATCTGTATCCGATCATGACGGTCGGCGATACGGTGACGCAGCATGAAAATCGTCTGCGCGTCGTCGGCAACAACCGTGTCGACGCGAAAGCCTATCTTGAGCGTGTGCTGGGCGATGATTTGGAATCACTCAATCTGCAGGCACTCGGCATTACCGAGATGGTGCACAAAGATGTGCTGGATGAACTGTTTGCTCAGACAGAGGATGAAGAAAATCGTGTTCAGCGTCTCGGCGAACTGCTGCGTCAGTACCGCCGCGAGCTGATGCCGCGCAGCCTGACCATCGACGACGTGGTATCATCCGCATCGTACTTCATCGGTCTGGAATACGGTGTCGGCCACAAAGATGACATCGACCATCTCGGCAACCGCCGTATCCGTTCGGTCGGCGAGCTTTTGCAAAACCAGATGCGCGTCGGCTTTACCCGCATGGAGCGGGTTGTGCGCGAGCGCATTCAGATGATTTCCGAAATTGATAAAGCCACACCGAAGGATATCGTGAACACGAGACCTGTCTCGGCCGCGATCAAGGAATTTTTCGGATCGTCGCAGCTGTCGCAGTTTATGGATCAGCCGAACCCGCTTGCTGAGCTGACGCACAAGCGCCGCCTCTCGGCTTTGGGCCCCGGCGGACTTTCGCGCGAACGTGCCAACTTCGAAGTGCGTGACGTGCACCCGTCCCATTACGGCCGCATGTGCCCGATCGAGACACCGGAGGGACCGAACATCGGTCTCATCAACTCGCTCGCCACGTATGCGCGCGTCAACCGGTACGGGTTCATCGAAACACCGTATCGCCGATATGACAAGGAAAAGGGCGTCGTGACGAAGGAAATCGCCTATATGACGGCCGACAAGGAAGACAATTACTACATCGCGCAGGCCAATGAGCCGCTCGACGAGGACGGCCGCTTCATCGCAAAGCGTGTCGTGTGCCGTCTGCTTGACAAGTTTGTCGAGGTGGAACCTGCGCGCGTTGACCTGATGGACGTTTCGCCAAAACAGCTCGTTTCAGTCGCCACAGCACTGATTCCATTCCTTGGAAATGACGATGCCAACCGTGCCCTGATGGGGTCGAACATGCAGCGTCAGGCCGTTCCTCTGATCCGCTCCGAGTCGCCGGTCATCGGCACCGGAATGGAATATCGTGCGGCCAAGGATTCCGGTGTCTGCATCATCGCGAAAAAAGGCGGTGTGGTTGAGCATGTGAGCGGCAGCGAAATTGTGGTCAAGAACAGTCAGGGCGGCAAAGACCGCTACAGAATGACCAAATACGAGCGCTCAAACCAGGGGACATGCATTAATCAGCGGCCGCTTGTGCGGGTCGGTGACGTGGTTGCCGCCGGTGAAACGATTGCCGACGGACCGGCCACGGACCAGGGTGAACTGGCACTTGGCAGCAACGTCCTGATCGGGTTCATGACCTGGGAAGGCTACAATAACGAGGACGCCGTGCTGGTGAGTGAACGGCTCGTGCGCGAGGACGTCTACACGTCGATCCACATCTCGGAATATGAATGTGAAGCGCGCGATACGCGACTGGGGCCGGAAGAAATTACGCGCGAGATTCCGAGTGTCTCGGACGATGCGCTGCTCGATCTGGATGAGGACGGCATTATCCGCATCGGTGCCGAAGTACACGCCGGCGACATTATCGTCGGCAAGGTCACGCCGAAGGGCGAGACTGAACTGACACCGGAAGAACGCCTTTACCGGGCAATCTTTGGCGAAAAGGTACGTGAAGTCCGTGATACATCGGTGCGCGTGCCGCACGGTGAATCCGGCATTGTCGTTGACGTCAAGGTGTTTACGCGTGAAAAGGACGAACAGCTGAAACACGGTGTGACGAAGCTCGTTCGCGTCTACATTGCACAGAAGCGCAAGCTGTCGGTCGGTGACAAGATGGCCGGCCGCCACGGCAACAAGGGCGTCATTTCCCGCATCATGCCGGAAGAGGATATGCCGTTTATGCCGGACGGCACACCGCTCGACATCGTTCTGAACCCGCTCGGCGTTCCCTCGCGCATGAACATCGGTCAGCTGATCGAGGTTCATCTCGGCCTGGCCAGCAAACGCCTTGGCTGGAAAGTCGCAACACCCGTATTCGACGGGGCACAGGAACAAGACGTCGTTGAAGCCTTTGAACTGGCTGGTATGGATCCTGACGGCAAAACGGTGCTTTACGACGGACGAACCGGCGAGCCGTTTGAAAATCGCGTGACGGTCGGCATCATGTACTACATGAAGCTCCATCATCTGGTTGACGACAAAATTCACGCCCGGTCGATCGGACCGTATGCCCTGGTCACACAGCAGCCGCTCGGCGGCAAGGCGCAATTCGGCGGCCAGCGCTTCGGCGAAATGGAGGTCTGGGCACTCGAAGCATACGGAGCAAGCTATACCCTGCAGGAAATCCTGACGGTTAAGTCGGACGATATTCAGGGCCGTACGAAGACGTATGAGTCCATTGTCAAAGGCGAAAGCATTCAGGAACCGGGCATTCCGGAGGCGTTCAAGGTGCTCGTCAAGGAGCTCCAGTCGCTTGCGCTTGACGTGCGCATGCTGACCGAAACGAATGAAATCGTGGAACTCCCGGAGGACGAAACGGAAGCGGTGTCGCCGCCGTCCCTGTCATTCGGCGATTTTGCCGAAGACCTCGACCGTGCCGTACCCGAAGGGTTTCAGGCCGGCCTTCTGGATGAGGAGGGCGGTGTCATTGAAGAAGAAACTGACAGCGAAGACGATGACAGTGAAGACGATGACATGCAGTCCGACGATGAATAGCCATTTGGCAAAGAAAGAACGTGCGTATGAACGACATCAATAATTTTGAAGCAATCGGCATCGGCCTCGCCTCGCCGGAGAAAATACTTGAATGGTCGCACGGTGAAGTAAAAAAACCGGAGACCATCAACTACCGTACGCTGAAACCGGAACGGGACGGTCTTTTCTGTGAAAAGATCTTCGGACCGGTGAAGGACTGGGAGTGTTTTTGCGGCAAATACAAGAAAATTCGCTACAAGGGTATTGTCTGCGACCGCTGCGGCGTTGAAGTAACGAAGTCCAAGGTGCGGCGCGACCGGATGGGGCATATCCGCCTGGCCACGCCCGTATCCCATATCTGGTACTTCCGCGGTATCCCGAGCCGCATGGGACTGATTCTCGATATGTCGCCCCGCAATATTGAGCGGATTCTCTATTTCGCTGCCTACATCGTGATCGATCCCGGCAAAACGGAATTAAACAAGCGCGACATCATCAACGAGCGTGAGTATCGCGATCTCGTTGTTCACTACGGCCGCCACGGCTTCTCGGCAAAGATGGGCGCTGAAGCGATCAAGGATCTTCTGGCCGACATTGACGTCAACAAGCTCGCGACGGAGCTGCGCGAAGAGCTGCATACGGCCAAGGGCCAGAAGAAAGTGCGCATCATCAAGCGCCTCGAAGTGGTCGAGGCGTTCCAGCGGTCCGGCTTCAAGCCGGAATGGATGGTACTCGATGTCCTGCCTGTTCTGCCTCCCGAGCTGCGCCCGATGGTTCAGCTGGACGGCGGCCGGTTCGCGACGTCTGACCTGAACGATCTTTACCGCCGTGTCATCAATCGGAACAACCGCCTGAACAAAATGCTGCAGATCGGTGCACCGAACATCATTGTGCGCAATGAAAAGCGCATGCTGCAGGAAGCCGTTGACGCACTGATTGACAATGGCCGCCGCGGCCGGGCCGTGACCGGCGCCGGCAACCGTGCGCTGAAGTCGCTGTCAGATTTGCTCAAGGGGAAACAGGGACGCTTCCGGCAAAACCTTCTCGGCAAGCGTGTCGACTACTCGGGACGCTCCGTCATCGTGGTGGGTCCGGAATTGAAACTGCACCAGTGCGGTCTCCCGAAAGAAATGGCACTTGAACTTTTCAAGCCGTTTGTCATGCGCGAGATCGTCAAGGCTGAGCATGCCCAGAACATCAAGACGGCACGCCGGCTCGTCGAACGAGGCGGCGACCTGATCTGGGATACGCTGGAAGAGGTTATCAAGGACCATCCGGTACTTCTGAACCGTGCACCGACGCTGCATCGTCTCGGCATTCAGGCCTTTGAGCCGGTTCTGGTCGAAGGCCGTGCCATCAAGCTGCACCCGCTCGTCTGTACGGCGTACAATGCCGACTTCGACGGTGACCAGATGGCCGTTCATCTTCCGTTGTCGGCTGAAGCGCAGGCGGAAGCCCGCTTCCTCATGATGTCATCGAATAACCTCCTGAAACCGCAGGACGGAAAGCCCGTGACAGTGCCGCAGCAGGATATCATCATCGGGTGCTACTATCTGACGCAGCCGAGTGAGCCGTCCAAGGTGGAAACGACCGAAATCCCGGCGTACGGATCCCTTGACGAAGCCATCCTGGCGTACGATCAGAATCAGATACTGCTCGGTCAGACGATCGAAGTGCGCCGCGAACGGACCTTCGAAGGCAAAGTATATCGCGGGCGCGTCCGTTCTACGCTGGGCCGTTTCATTTTCAATGAAATCATCCCGCAGGACCTCATGCTGGAACGCCATGCCGACGATCCGGCCAGCGTTCTGGCGCTGGAATGCGATTACATCGTCGGCAAAAAGGAAATGTCCCGCATTATCGAGCGCTGCATCAGCCGACACGGTATCTCGGCAACAGCCGAAATACTCGACAAGGTCAAAGACATGGGTTTCCATTACTCGACCATCGGCGGTATCTCAATCGGTCTCTTCGACATGATCGTTCCCGATGTTAAGGAAACACTGATCGGGGAAGCGGAGAAGCGGGTCGAACAGATCGATGCGGAGCATGCCCGCGGCTTGCTGAACGATGATGGGCGCTATCGCGCTGTCGTCAGCACATGGAGCAAAACGACCGAAGATATTACTGAAGCGCTGAAAGAAAACCTGGGTCCCTATAACCCGATCTACATGATGTCGATCTCGGGTGCCCGCGGCAATATCAACCAGATCAAGCAGCTGGCCGGCATGCGCGGAAACATGAGCGATACGTCCGGCCGCACGATCGAAATCCCGATCAAGTCAAACCTGCGCGAAGGCATGAACGTGCTGGAGTTCTTTATCTCCTCGCACGGTGCCAGAAAATCACTGTCGGACATCGCGCTGAAAACGGCCGACTCCGGCTACCTGACGCGCCGTCTGGTCGATATCGCGCAGGACGTCATCGTGCGTGAAATCGACTGCGGAACGAAGAATTTTATCGAGGTTGAAGCGGTTACGGTCGGCGGCAAGATGAAGCGCGTTGTGGAACGCCTGATTGACCGCATCAACGGCCGCTATGCCGCGAAGGACGTTCATCATCCGGAGACAGGCGAACTGCTGATCGGTGCGGGTGAGCTGATAACATACCACGCGGCGCAAGCCATTCAGGATGCCGGCATCACGAAGGTGGCCATTCGCAGCAATCTGACCTGCGAAAGCAAGACGGGCGTCTGTTCGCACTGCTACGGCGTCAACCTGGCATCCGGCGAACCGTCGGTTGTGGGTGAGGCCGTCGGCATTATGGCCGCACAGTCAATCGGTGAGCCCGGTACCCAGCTGACCATGCGCACGTTCCATCTGGGCGGCATCGCCGGCGACGACATCACACAGGGTCTGCCGCGTGTCGAGGAACTCTTTGAGGCGAGAAAGCCGAAAGGGCAGGCTACGATTTCCGATCTGGACGGTGTCGTAACCGTCACGGAGACGGCGAAACGGAAACGCGAAGTGAACGTGACGAACGATCAGGGCGAGACGATGACGTACACCTTCTCGCTGTCAACTCCGGTGCTTGTGAACACGGGTGACGTGATTGAAGCCGGCGGCCTGATCACGGATGGTTCCGTGAATCCGCATGACATCATGAAAATCAAGAATGCGTATGCGGTACAAAAATACATCATTTCTGAGGTATTGAAGGTTTACAAGAACAACGGCGTTGAGATCAACGACAAGCATATTGAGATCATCTGTCGTCAGATGCTGCGCAAGGTGAAAATTGATGATCCGGGCGATACGACCCTGCTTACGGGCAGCCTGGTCGACTATTTCGACTACAAAGCCGAAAACGAGCGGGCCGAAGCGGCCGGTTTGCGTCCTGCAGAAGGAAACCGCACGCTTCTCGGCATCACGAAAGCATCACTGGCAACCGATTCATTCCTGTCAGCCGCCTCCTTCCAGGAGACGACGCGCGTACTGACGGATGCCGCCGTGAAAGGCAAGGTCGATCCGCTGCTGGGCCTGAAGGAGAACGTGATCATCGGCAAGCTGATTCCTGCCGGCACCGGCATGCGCCGCTACCGGGACATCACCGCCATTCCCGATCTGCCCGAAAACCGAGAGCTGCTGGACGAAAATGTTCACGCCTGACATGGCTGAACGACACGCGAATTGATTAATAAAAAAAGGGGCTGCCTCGCGAGGCAGCCCCTTTTTTTATTAATCAATTCGCGTGTCGTTCAGCCATGTCAGG
>DUPJ01000119.1 GCA_012838355.1 Clostridiaceae bacterium | reverse complement strand
CCGATGCGGGCGAACTGCTGACGCTCCTGAACGGCGAGACGCTGCAGCTGCAGCACGATGACCTTTTGATTGCGGACGCGGGCGGTCCGCTCGGCATGGCAGGCATCATGGGTGGTGAAGATGATTCGGTGCATGCGGGCACAACGCGTGTCCTTCTGGAAATCGCGAACTTCGATCCGGGCGTTATCCGTCGCAGCACGCAGCAGCACGGGCTGCGCACAGAGGCGTCGGTCCGTTTCGAAAAGAGCATCGACACGCAGCGAATCGATCTCACGCTGGCCGAGAGCGCCGCGTTGTTCACCCGCCTCATCCCCGGCTGCCGCCTGACCGCCCTTACCAACGAAGTAAACGAGGAAACAAAGCAGCTGACGATCGACGTCGGACTCGATTTTCTTGAGACGAGACTCGGACGTCAGCTGGAAGCCGAAGAGGCGGCCCGCAATCTGGAACGGCTTGGCTTCGGTGTGACGACGGACAAGAACAGCCTCTCCGTCGCCGTCCCCTCCTGGCGTGCAACCGGCGACATTGAACAGCGGGACGATCTGCTCGAAGAAATTGCGCGCATGATCGGATACAGCAATTTTCCCTACCGAACCCCGAAGGTCGATCTCGACCCGGCACCGTCTCAGCCGCGCTATCGCCTGCTGCGGCGCATTCGCGAAACGATGGCATTTCGCTACGGCTTTCAGGAAATCTTCACGTATCCCTGGGTATCCGATGACTATCGCACGGCATCAGGCATGATGGATGACGCACTCCGCCTCGCCACGCCCCCGTCGCCGGATCGAGGTCATCTGCGCAGCAGCCTGATCCCCGGCCTGCTGGCAAGTGCTGCCGGCAATTTGCGCTGGCAGGACTCGTTCAGAATTTTCGAACTGACCCAGGTTTTTCACCCCGCCCGTCAGCCGGCAGATGATGTCGGCGAACAGCTTCCCGTCATGCGTTACCATCTCGGGGCGGCCATCGCCGGCAGTGACGGCTGGACCCTCTACCGCGAGACGAAAGGCATGCTGGAAGCGCTCTCCCTCCACGCCCAGTTTGCGCCGCTGACGTTTGCAGCGGGCGATGCCCCCTGGGCTGAGACGGCCGTGTGCCAGCGCATCCTGTATCAGGGGAACGATATCGGCCGGCTGGGGCTCGTCAAACCGCAGACTGCCCGCCAGGCGGACATCAAATTTGCCGCTGTCGTATTGTTCGAGCTCGATCTCGACCAGATTATCCCGCTCCCATCGCGCGAAAACCGTTTTGCCGCGCTGCCGGCATTCCCCCTGGTGGACGCGGATCTGTCCGCATTGGTCGACGAATCGGTCAGCTGGAGAGAGATCAGCGATACGGTTGCACCGCTTGTGCATCGCCTGATCTTCATCGGCGAATACCGCGGTCCGCAGGCCGGGGCCGGCAAGAAAAGCGTCACGCTCAGGGTCTGGCTCGAATCGAAGGACGGCACGCTGACCGCCGAGGCGATCGAGTCGAGCATGAAAATGATCATGCAGGCGCTGCAGCAATCCGTCGGGGCAGAATTCCGCGGCGCATGACGCCCTGCCTCAACCGCAGTACATGCTTCGGCAAATGGGGAATGCGGCGTTTTCGAAAAAACCGCTTGTCGACACGGCCGTCATGTGGTATCTTACTTGGTGCGCGTTTGCGCAGACAGGAGGTGGTAGAATGGCTAAATGTGAGGTTTGCCAAAAGGATTTGTTTTTTGGTAGAAAGATCCGGATCACGCGTTCACAGATTTCACGCCGTGCGCTCACGAAGCAGCATGCGAACGTTAAACGCGTCCGCGTGATGGTTGACGGCACGCCGAAGACCATGAATGTCTGCACACGGTGTCTCCGTTCGAATGCGGTGACCCGCGCTTAAGATCAATTTACGGATTCAATGGTAAGCGGGCGGTATGCGTGAGCATGCCGCCTTTTTTGGGAGATTTTATGAAACTCGAAACACTGCTTGGCACCCTGGACATCACGTCCGACGATATCGTATCTGCCATTCCCTTTGATGAGCTAAAGACACTCGACATCAGCGGCATCGCCTATGACTCGAGAAAAGTCCTGCCGGGATTTATTTTTGTGGCGATTCAGGGCGCACTGACTGACGGTCACCGCTATCTTGCAGAGGCAGAAAAAAGCGGCGCCCTGGTCGCAGTCGTTGAACAGACTGATGCCGCTGTCCCGTTGCCGCAGATTCAGGTGAAAAGCAGCCGCCGCGCCCTGTCCGGCCTGTCTGCCGCCTGGTTCGGTTATCCGGCGCGCGACATGGTCATGACCGGTATCACCGGCTCGAACGGCAAAACGACAACAGCCATGATGCTGGACACGATTTTTTCAGTGAATAGGATCGCGGCGGGCATGGTCGGCACGATTTTTTACCGGATCGGCGACAAGATCGAATCGGCAGATCTGACGACACCGGAAAGCCTCGAATTGCAGGGCATTTTGCGCGCGCAGGCTGATTATGGCTTCACCCGGTCCATTATGGAAGTCTCCTCGATCTCAAGCGAACAGTGCCGCGTCGCCGATATTGTCTTCGATGTGATGGCATTCAACAACGTCACGCGGGAGCACATCGACCAGCACGGCTCATTCGAAGCATATCTCGACGCCAAGACGAGTCTCATGACGCGCCTGCCGGCTTCGTCGATCGCCGTCATCGGTGCCGACGATCCGCAAATCATGGCGCGCTGCAGCCAATTGGCCGCCCGGACGATATCGTTCGGGCTCCTGAACAAGGACGCCGATGTGTGCGCAAGCGGGCTCGATCTGTCCACCGGCGTGGCATCCTTCCAGCTGGAAATCCGGCGGCCGCTCCCGACGCTTGGCGGCCGGCTCGAACCGATTACCGTTCCGGTCAAACTGCAGGTCGCCGGTTTGAACAGCGTCTACAATGCACTTTCCGCCATGACCATGGCTCTGGTGCAGGGCATCGCTCCAGAACAGGCTGCCGCCGGCATTGCCGCGTACACCGGTGTGGAGCGCCGTTTCCAGCGTGTTTTCAACGGTGCATTCCAAATTTACGACGACCACTTCGGGAACGCAGGCAACATCCGCATGTCGCTCCAGACGATCGAGCGAATGGACAAGAAAAAACTGCATCTGGCATTTGCCGTGCGGGGCAATCGCGGCGTCACGATCAACCGCGAGATTGCGGAAGAACTTGCGCGCTGGCGGGACAAGCTCCCCTGGGGCTCGCTTATCGTGACTATGAGCCGTGACGTGACGACGCCGAAAGACGACGTGAAACAGGCAGAAGCCGACGTCCTTCTGGACACGCTTGAACGCGCCGGCTACGCGTTCACAGTTGTCGACACACTGCAGGACGCCGTCGAACAGATTGTCGCTGAGGCAGAGCCTGGCGATGTCGTCATTCTGGGCGGAGCTCAGGGCATGGATCCGGGTGCGCGCTTCGCGCTTAAGTATCTTCTGAAACGAGATGCTTCGCTGGATGAAGCGGCCGTCATGGCGCCGCTCGATGGGCGCATCTGCGGCTAGTCGTCAGTCAGCCTGACAACGCGGTAGATCCGGGACGCGAGCTCGCGATCGTCAGCGATGGACGTGAGCTGTATCGAGGCACGGCTGGCCGTCGTCCCGAGCCACTGGCGCTCCGGCATACAGATCGACAGTGACGCAATTTTGTCCGGGTCGTCCGGCACATGAAAAAATACGAGATCCCCTGCACGCAGATAGCGCAAGTCGTATTCGCCGGATTCGCTGTTGACCGGCAAGGTCACCTCGTGCCCGGCATCTGCCATTTTTTCCATGGTATACGGCAGCTGAACGCCATTCAGAAGTCCTGCAATGCGGGCAATGCCCTCCGGACTGACACCAGTCAGCGTCTGCCCTGCCGGCATCCAGCGGGCATTCAGAAAAGCCATCGCACTCGAACAGAAAGACTGGGTAAAATTGTCCGGCAGCGGCAGATCATCGTCGCTTTCCATGACGAAAACGCCGTCCTTCGTAATCCATCCGTAGTCGCCCGTCGGCAGAATGAGACGCATAACCTGGTCACTTGAATAATCCGAATACAGCACACTCCCCATCGGAATCTCCGCCACCTGTGTGCCGCTGGAGGCGGCACTCATGACGGATTTCACAGAATCACGCACAATGACTTTCAGCCGGTTCGGTGCCGCGATTATGCTGCTTGTGTCGGCCGACACATCGCTTCGCAGAACGTAGCCGCGCGTGCCGTCAGCCAGTTCCACACCAAGGTGATTCGGCGACGTTGTGCTGCGGATCGTGAGTGCTTCATTGTAGAGTGCCTGGGTCAGCCGCTTGCCGCGCATGAATGGCGAGTCAAATATATCGGCTGCCAGGACCTGCACCACCACAATGTTTTCCTCTGTTTCAGCGATGGCGGCACCCGGCTCGACTGTCGGTTCAGGCGGATCGGACAGCTGGTTCGGCAGAATCCAGAAGATGAGCGCGGCAAACGCTGCAAACGCCAGCATCGGCAGCAGCCAGGGCGGCAGGACGCTTGTCTTGGGCGCCACATAGACACGCTTTTCTTCGTAGTCCATGAGATTTTCCCGCCCGAGAAAACCGGGTCGGCGTTTCGGCCGCGTCCCGATCGGAATTTTTCCGATGCTCTTGCCGGCCGGCTCATCCTTTTTCGGTTGACTGACGTCTGTTCGCTTCACGGTTTCATGTACTCCGCAGCGGCAAAGGCAACCGCATACTCGCCGTCATGGCTGATGCTGACTGAAACACGACGCCCGCCTTCGGACTCAAAAATATCTTTGGCGGCACCGTAAAGCGTGACCTGTGGCCGGCCGCGCTTATCACGCCGTATTTCCAGATCTGTGAACGAGACGCCGCACCGCCAGACACCGGTGCCGATGGCCTTGGCGACGGCCTCTTTGGCGGCAAAGCGTCCGGCCAGATAATGGGCCGTATCCGACATTTCCATTCGTTCTGTTTCGTTCAGCACGCGCGCGATGAAACGGTCGCCAAAGCGCCTCGTCATCCGCTCGATGCGCGCAATTTTCACAATATCGACCCCGCTCTGGATCACGGGGACACCCTCTGGCTGAGACGAAGATCGCTGCCCTTGACTTCGTAAATGGCAAAAGCGCCCAGTCTGCTGGCGATCCTCTTGTCATAGTTCTTTTCGAAATCGCCATAACTCTGATTCGTCGCGATTACGGTATGCCGCTTATCCTGTTTCCTTATGTTCAGAACATCGATAAAATCCGCATACGTCTGCGGTGTCAGCGGTTCCAGACCGAGATCGTCGATCAGGAGAGCCGTCGACTCATAGATCATGCGCTTGCGTGCCGTCGCCGTCTCCAGCATCTCAGGATCGGGACGGAAGCTTTCGCGCAGCTTGCGATACTCCACAAGTGCCGAAAACATCTGCGTCGCCGGTACGAAACAGACGTCGACACCGCGCGACGTCAGGGCGTTGCCGATTGCATTCAGAAGATACGTTTTTCCCCGCCCCTGCGGACCGGTAAAAATGAGATCGCGATCAATCAGTTCGAAGAACCGCTGAACGTAATCCTGCGCGATGGAAAACAGCGTTTTCATGTGAGCTCGTTCGGCCGGATCCGCATAGAGGGACAGATCTGCACGCGCGAAGGTCTCCTCGCGGTTCAGGCCGGCATCAAACCATTGCGGCTTCAGCTCCAGATAGATTTGCCGCGCACAATCGCACAGGACGCCATCCACGGATCCTGTGTCGCCGCAGTGACGGCAAAATGGAATGACCTCCGCATAATCACCTCTCAGGTTGTGGTCGCGAAGATAACGCGCGCGTTTCTCCTTGATCTCACGCAGAGGCGAAAAGTCGCAGCCGTTTTCCGAAGCGGCGGAAGCCAGAATGGCGTAGGCCGTTTTTGCCTCCAGAAGATCAATGGCTTCGAGTTCAGGGTGTTTTGCGTAAACTTCCGCCTGACGCCGGTCACGCTGCGCACGGGCCGACCAGTACCGTCCCTGCAGAATTTTCTGCACATCATCCGTCAATGCCGGCCGCATCAGTCGTCCTCCCGCTTCACGCGCAACGGCCTGAGACCGTCCGATATATCGTTTTTGTAAGCATCCACATCACCCTGATCGCGGTAATTGCCGCGATTGTCTCTCGCCGGTCCGGCCGGCTTTTTTCCCGCCGAAGCGCGGCGCACGGCCTCATGTGCTTCGACGGACGCTTTGTCTTTCAGGCCGGCCGCATGCCACTCACGCAGCATCTTGTCGTAAATCGTAAGATTCTTTGCGTTGTTCATGCGTACCGACTGCTTCAGAGCCAGTTCCACAACGGTAAAATCGTAGCCGAGTTCTTCGTTCCATTTGCGGATCAGGGGCTCATTGTATTCATCAAGTTTTATGCGCAGGCTTCTCGCCACGCGGGCACAAAAGGCATAGTTTTCCTTAAATTTATCCTGATGCATCGACAGCTGTTCAAACGTCTTGATGCCGTTCTTATGCCAATTCTCGGCAATGCTCGCGGCATAGCCCACATGGTTCAGCTTGTTTCGTTCAACCAGCTCAGAAAAGAGTGTGTATACGACATCGGGCTCGAACATGTACTTTTCGAACCAGCCGTCGATCAGGGCATACCAGCGGTATGACATCGTGCCCTGAAAATAAGTATCGTTGATGATGCCGACGACTCGTTCACGCTTTGACACTTCACCCGGTGTTACCTTTACGAATGCCTCGCGATTTTTGACGAAACGCGAAACCTCCGCATGTTTCAGATCGACCAGCTCGATCGCGCCGTCAGTCTGACGGAGCAGACCTTCCTGTTCCAGAATATTGAGCGAGCGATCGACTTTCTGCACCGTGATGCCGAGCCTTGCCGCGAGCGACTCGCGCTCAATTTTCTGATCGCTGCGGGTCTTCCCCTGCAGCAGCATCAGATACACTTTCAGAGCAAATTCATCGAGCAGCGCCATATGATCCGCGATGAAGAGGTCAGGAACGGCCGTATCGCTCAGTAATAGTTGGTGCTCGTCACGTTTCGTCATATCGTCCCTCATGAGAAAAAAGCCCCGCCGCCTCGAAAGGTGACGGGGCCCTGATTATAACACAGGTCGTTTCGACCGATTTACGCCCCCGTGCTGCCGGATTGGATACTCTGCAGCGACACATCGGCCAAACGCCGGTAGAAGTCGTAGCGCTCCTTCGCCGCATCGGCCGCGTTCGCGAAGATCGCCTCAACCTCTTCATCCGAATAGCGAATCTTCAGAGAGCTATAGCGCACTTCGCCGCGCAGGAAGTCCTGATACGGGCGTGTCGGCGGCTTGGAGTCAAGCGTGAACGGATTCTTCTCGCCGTAGCGATCCGCCGGATTGAAGCGGTAGAGATGCCAGTAGCCTGTCTCCACTGCGGTCTTTTCGCGCTCCTGTGAAATGGTCAGACCGCCCCGGATGCCGTGGTTGATGCAAGGCGAGTAAGCGATCACGAGCGACGGGCCGTCCCAGGCCTCCGCCTCACGCAGCGCTTTCAGTGTCTGCAGCTGATTGGCACCCATCGCGATCTGCGCGACATAGACGTAACCGTAGTTTATCGCCATGGCGCCCAGATCCTTCTTCTTAAGCGGCTTGCCGCCGGCCGCAAATTGCGCGACGGCACCCATCTGCGTCGCCTTGGAGGCCTGACCGCCCGTATTCGAATACACTTCCGTATCGAGCACCAGCACGTTCACATTCTCACCGGAGGCCAGCACATGATCGAGCCCGCCGTAACCGATGTCGTAGGCCCAGCCATCGCCGCCGATAATCCAGGTGGAGCGGAGCATCAGGTAGTCAGCCAGAAGCAGCAGCCGGTCAGCACCGGCCTGCTCGGGACCTTCATATGCGCCGAGCGCATCGATCACCGCTTCCGACTCCTGTCTCGAGTTCTCACTCGAATCGTAGTTTTCGAGCCAGGTCGAGAGCGCGTCTTTCAGTTCACCGTCGACTTTGCCGACGAGCGCTTCCGCCTCTGCCTTGGCACGACGGCGGATCTGTTTCGTGGCCAGGTGCATGCCGAGACCGTATTCGGCGTTGTCTTCAAACAGCGAATTCGCCCAGGACGGTCCGTGGCCTTCGCGATTGTACGTGTACGGCATCGACGGAGCGGACGCACCGTAGATCGAACTGCAGCCCGTCGCGTTGGCAATCTGCATGCGGTCGCCGAAGAGCTGGGTCACAAGTTTCACATACGGCGTTTCGCCGCAGCCGGCGCAGGCGCCGGAGAATTCAAACAGCGGCTGTTCGAACTGCGATCCCTTGACGGACGCCTTGTTCATGGGATTTTCCTTCCGCGGCGTGCGAATGGCGAATTCCCAGTTGGCAACCTGTTCGCGGTTTTCCGCTAAGGGGCGCATCACCAGTGCCTTGTTCTTGGCCGGGCACGTCTGGGCACAGGAACCGCATCCCGTGCAGTCGAGCGCTGACATCTGAATGCGGTACTTGTACTGATCGTAAGGCTTCATGCCGTCTTTGACCTCGAATGTCTCGGGCGCATGAGCCAGTTCGTCATCAGTGAACAGGAACGGGCGGATGACCGCATGCGGACAGACAAACGAGCACTGGTTGCACTGAATGCAGTTTTCCGGAATCCAGATCGGGATGTTGATGGCTATACCGCGCTTTTCGTACTGCGACGTTCCCTGCGGGAAGGAGCCGTCAGCGCGATCGGCAAATGTCGATACCGGCAGCATGTCACCCTTCTGGGCGTTCATGACGTCGGCGACATTCATGATGAAGTCGGGCACATCGCGCATTTCCGGCTGATCGTCGGGCGACGCTGCCCAGTCTGCCGGAACATCAATTTTCCGGACCAGCTCGAGGCCGGCATCGACCGCCTTGTAGTTCATGTTGACAATCTCTTCGCCTTTGTCGCCGTAGCTCTTGACGATGGCGTCCTTCATATAGCGAACGGCGTCGTCAACCGGCAGGACTCTGGCCAGCTTGAAGAAGGCGGCCTGACAGATCGTGTTAATGCGGCTGCCAAGTCCCAGATTCTCAGCCGCAGTGACCGCATCGATCGTGTAGAACTGAATGTCATTTTTGGCGATATACTGCTTCATGTCAGACGGCAGTTTGCGGTCAAGCTCTTCCTCGGTCCACTGTGTGTTCAGAAGGAAGATGCCGCCCTTTTTGAGCGGTGCCAGCATGTCGTACTGGCCGACATACGCCTGATTGTGGCAGGCAACGAAATCGGCACGGTTCACAAGGTACGGTGCACGAATCGGCGTGGTGCCGAAGCGCAGGTCCGAAATGGTGATGCCGCCCGACTTCTTCGAGTCGTAGGAGAAATACGCCTGAGCGTACATATCGGTATGATCGCCGATAATCTTGATCGAGTTCTTGTTGGCGCCGACCGTTCCGTCCGAACCGAGGCCCCAGAAGCGTGCGGCGATCGTGCCTTCGGACGCGACGTCAAGCGACGTTTCGACGGGAAGCGACAGATGCGTCACATCGTCCACGATGCCGATTGTGAAGCCGTGTTTCGGCTGCGCGGCGTCGAGGTTGGCAAACACGGCCACGATCTGGTCGGGCGTTGTGTCCTTCGATCCGAGACCGTAGCGGCCGCCATAGATGCGCGGTGCACGCTCAAGGCCGGCATAGGCGTTGACGACATCGAGATACAGCGGTTCACCGGCGGCACCGGGTTCCTTTGTGCGATCCAGCACGGCAATGCGCTTCACCGTCTCGGGAATGGCCTGACGCAGCAGATCGTTGCTGAACGGACGATACAGGTGAACCGAGAGCACGCCCAGTTTTCTGCCTTGTGCGTTCAGATAATTCACCGTTTCTCTGACGGTCTCAACGACCGACCCCATGCAGACGATAACCTGCTCGGCATCCGGCGCGCCGGAATAGACAAACGGCTTGTAGGTGCGGCCTGTCAGCGCGCTGATTTTGTCCATATACTCGATGACAGTGCCTGTAATCGCTTCATAATAGGGATTCGCCGCTTCTTTTGCCTGGAAGAAGATATCCGGGTTTTGTGCCGTACCGCGCGCGACCGGGTGGTTCGGCGAAAGTCCTCTTGCTCTGAATCCGGCCAGCGCCTCGCGATCGACAAGCTCCGCAAGATCGTCGTAATCAAGGACTTCGATCTTCTGGATCTCGTGCGACGTACGAAAGCCGTCAAAGAAATGGAGGAACGGGACGCGGCCCTTGATAGCGGACAAATGCGCGACCGCGGCGAGGTCCATGGCATCCTGCACCGATGTCGAGGCGAGCAGAGCAAAGCCGGTCTGTCTCGTCGCCATCACGTCACTGTGATCGCCAAAGATCGACAGGGCATGAGCAGCCAGAGCGCGGGCCGACACGTGGAACACGCCCGGCAGCAGCTCGCCTGCTATTTTGTACATGTTCGGCACCATCAGGAGCAAGCCCTGCGATGCCGTGTACGTTGTGGTCAGCGCACCGCTCGCAAGTGATCCGTGCACGACACCGGCTGCACCGGCCTCGGATTGCATCTCGATCACGTTGACTGTCTGACCGAAAATATTTCTGCGATCCTCCTGCGCCCAGATATCGACCATATCGGCCATCGGCGACGACGGGGTAATCGGATAAATTCCGGCCACTTCTGTGAACGCATACGACGTATAGGCCGCTGCCGTATTGCCGTCCATCGTCATAAATTTTTTAGGTTTGGTCATGAAGATTCTCCTTTTGCTCTTCTTGTCTGTCTTTCAAAAAGCGTTGTGCCGTGCTGGCGGCACTCATTAATAAGCTACCGATTATTGTAACATAGGCGACTGCTGATGGACCAGCAGACTGATGCCCGTCATCGCCTCCGGCTTGGGGATGCCGAGCAGTTCCAGCATGGTTGGCGCAAGGTCAGCCAGACGGCCTTCCCTGAGTGAGAACGACGGATCCGCACCGACGAGCAGAAGCGGCACCGGATTCGTCGTATGCGCCGTGAACTGGCCGCCGCTGTCGGGATCGATCATCTGTTCGGCATTGCCGTGATCCGCTGTAATGAGAAGCTGCCCGCCTGCGGCCAGCACCCGCTCGACGACGCGGCCTGCGGCAGTGTCGACTGCCTCCAGAGCAGCCACGGCTGCCGGGATGACACCGGTATGGCCGACCATGTCGCAGTTGGCGAAATTCAGGATAACCGCGTCATATGTGCCTGAGTCGACCCGCCGGACCATCTCGTCCGCAACGTCCGGCGCACTCATCTCCGGCTTCAGGTCGTAGGTCGCCACCTTCGGCGAGGGCAGCATGGCCCGATCCTCGCCCTCATACGGCACTTCATTGCCGCCGTTGAAAAAGAAGGTCACGTGCGGATACTTTTCCGTCTCCGCGATGCGAAGCTGCTTCAGACCGCGCGCCGCAATCCATTCGCCGAATGTGTCATGCAGCGATTCGGGATGGAAGGCGATCTGCATGCCCGGCCAGGCTTCGAACATGGCATCGTAGCTTGTCATCGTCACATAGTAGAGGGGGAATTGTCCCCGCGGCAGCTCAAAGCCGGAAAAGTCAGGCTGCATGAAAGCGCGCGTCAGCTGCCGGGCACGGTCCGGCCTGAAATTGAAAAGAATAACGCTGTCATGGGGCGAAACAAGACCGACCGGTTCACCGTTGACGGTGTCGGTAACAGGCTCGACAAACTCGTCCGTCACGCCGGTCTCGTACGATCTTCGCACTGCCTCAACCGGATCTTCACTTTGCCGTCCGTCACCCGTGACCATCGCCCGGTACGCCTTTTCGGTGCGTTCCCAGCGGTTGTCGCGATCCATCGCGTAGTACCGGCCGCTCTGGCTGGCCAGCCGGCCAACCCCGATGTCCGCCATCTTGCGGATCAGCTGCTCGGTGAATCCGATGCCGGAATCGGGCGAGACGTCGCGCCCGTCATAAAATGCGTGGACAAAAACCCGTGTCAGTCCCTGCTCTTTGCACAGTTCAAGCAGCGCATACAAATGCTCGCTGTGACTGTGTACACCGCCGTCCGACAGGAGGCCCATGAGATGGAGCGCCGTGCCGTTTGCCTTGCAATTTTCGATGGCACCGAGAAACGCCTTGTTTTCAAAGAAATCGCCGTCGGCAATCGACTTGGATATGCGGGTCAGTTCCTGGTAGACAATCCGGCCGGCGCCGATATTCATGTGACCGACTTCGGAGTTGCCCATCTGTCCTTCGGGCAGACCGACATCGAGTCCGCTCGTGCGCAGCGTCGTCCGCGGATACTCGGCCATGAGGCGATCAAGATTCGGTGTGTTCGCGAGCGACACGGCGTTGCCGGCTCCGGCCGGTGCGATACCCCAGCCGTCCAGAATCATGAGAACAAGCGGGCGTTTCGTGCGCATTTACTGCCCGCCTTTCGCGATCGCGGCGAAATCCGCCGCTTTGAGCGAGGCACCGCCAACCAGTGCACCGTCAATGTTCGCGGTGGCGAACAGACCTTTCGCGTTGCCGGCATTGACTGAACCGCCGTACAGAATTTTGGTCTCCGCGGCCGTTTTTTCGCCGTAGCGTTCAGTCAGATACGTGCGGATGAACGCACATACTTCCTCCGCTTCGGCCTCCGTTGCAACCTTGCCCGTGCCGATCGCCCAGATTGGTTCATAGGCGATGACCACAAAATGCATCTTCTTTGCATCCACGTTCGCGAGCGCCGCAGCGAGCTGTCTGCCGACGACATCCGTCGTTTGCCCGGCTTCCCGCTCTGCGAGCGACTCACCGACGCAGAGAATGGGTCTGAGACCGAGTGAGAGCGCTTTATTCACCTTCTTTTCGACGACCGTGTCCGTGTCGCCGAACATGGCGCGCCGCTCGGAGTGTCCGAGAATGACGTAGCGGATGCCGAGATCGGCGATCATGCTGAGTGCAATCTCACCGGTGTAAGCACCCTTGTCTTCGAAATGGCCGTCCTGTGCGGCAACCGCAATACCGCTGTAAGCCGTCCGTTCGAGCGCTGCAGGAAGCGCGGTGAACGGCGGAGCCACCACCACTTTCGCATCAGTATCCGCGAGCCGGCCGAGCAGATCGGAAATCAGCGTCCCGGCTTCAGCCGGGAGCCCGTTGTTCATCTTCCAGTTGCCGGCCACGAACAGGCGTCTCGGATCCTTGTCGTCCAGCACATCGAGGCCCGGCAGCACGCGGCCTTCCAAAAGCTCAAGCGAAGCGCCGCCGCCCGTCGAGATATGGCTCACTTTATCGGCAAAGCCGAGACGCTCAACGGCAGCCGCGGAGTCGCCGCCGCCGATGATGGAGACGCCGCCTGACCCGGCGACCGCTTCCGCAAGCCGGCGCGTGCCGTTCGCAAAATTATCAAACTCGAACACACCCATCGGGCCGTTCCAGACGATCATTTTCGCACCGTCGATGGCCTTGACGAAGATCTCGATCGACTTCTCGCCGATATCCATGCCCATCTCATCGTCGCCGATCGAGTCGGACGGCACAGTCCGGTACTCCGCATCGGCGGCAAAATCCCGCGTAACGACGGTATCGACCGGCAGGAGAAGGTTCACGCCTTTCTCCGCGGCCTGTTCCATCAGGGATTTGGCCAGATCAATCTTATCCGGTTCGCTGATCGACTTACCGACCGGCCATCCGCGCGCGGCAAAGAATGTGTAGGCCATCCCCCCGCCGATGATCAGCGTGTCAACTTTATTCAGAAGATTTTCGATGACGCCGATTTTATCGGACACTTTGGCGCCGCCCAGAATCGCCACAAACGGCTTCTCCGGCCTGGCCAGAGCGCCCGCCATAACCTCAATCTCCTTCTCGATCAGATAACCTGAAACGGCGGGCAGGAAATTCGCGAGACCGGCCGTGGAGGCGTGAGCACGGTGGGCCGTACCGAATGCGTCGTTGACATAAAGATCCCCGAACGAGGCCAGCGCCTGAGCAAAGGCGCGGTCATTCTTCGTCTCTTCGCTGTGGAAGCGGACATTTTCGAGCATGACGACGTCGCCGTCCCGCATGGCCTCCACCTTGGCCTTTGCGTCGTCGCCGATGACGTCAGCGGCAAGGACGACCGGTTTTGCCAGCAATTCGGACAGCCGTTCTGCGGCCGGTTTCAGCGAAAACGCCGGATCGAACCCCTTGGGACGCCCCAGATGCGAAACCAGAATGACTCTGGCGCCCTCCCTGACAAGATGCTCGATCGTGGGCAGAGCAGCCTTTATGCGCTTGTCATCCGTGATCACACCCGTCTTTTTATCCAGGGGAACATTGAAATCGACGCGCACGATGACACGCTGTCCCGCAACCGCCGCGTCGTCGATCGTTTTCTTCAAAATTGCCATAAAAACCTCCAAAAGGCCGCTCCAACCGCGGCCACTGATTAACTGCTGATGGACTATTTTACCATGCATGGGCGATTCTAACCCAAGTTCACAATCGCATTCGTGCTATGATGATTCCGCAAGTTCAACATGGAGGTGAGGCGTGACTGTCAGCGTCATCATTCCTTTTTTTAATGAGCAAACCCAGATTCCGCTTACGATCGATACCGTGCGCGCCGTGCTCGACAGCACCGGTGAAACGTATGAAATCATTGCTGTTGACGACGGTTCGTCAGATGGCAGCGGCGATCTTCTGAAGTCTCTTGCCGCGGCACAGCCACATATGCGGGTGCTGGCGTTTTCACGCAATTTCGGCAAAGAGGCGGCACTTTGCGCCGGACTCGACGCGGCCGCCGGCGACGCTGTTATCGTGATGGACGGAGATCTGCAGCATCCACCCAGGTACATTCCGGAGATGCTTCGACTCTGGCGGGAAGGGTATCGCGTCGTCGAGGGCGTAAAAGCGGCGCGCGGCAGAGAGTCCCTCATGTCACGTCTCAATGCCGCGCTGTTTTACAAAACGTTTGCCCGTTTCTCCGGCTACCAGCTGACGAATGCATCCGATTTCAAGCTGCTTGATCGCCGGGTCGTCAATGAATGGAAACAGCTGGGTGAACGCGAGACGTTTTTTCGCGCCTTGTCATCCTGGCTCGGATTCAAGCGCACGACGTTTTCCTTCGAAGTGGCTCCCCGTATTCGCGGCGACAGCAAATGGAGTCTTTTCCAGCTGCTGAAGCTGTCCGTAAACGCCATCACGGGATTCTCGGCCAAGCCGATCTACGGTGTCGCCATTTTGGGAGGTATTCTGCTTCTCATTTTTCTCGTGCTCGGCATTCAGACGCTGGTGCACTACTTTCTCGGTCAGGCGATTGCCGGATTCACGACTGTCATCCTGCTGCAGCTGCTGATCGGGGGCTGCGTGAT
>DUPJ01000118.1 GCA_012838355.1 Clostridiaceae bacterium | reverse complement strand
TCGGCTGATTCAAAATGAGAAGTCTCCTTGCAAGGCGCATCTCGCGCGCGAGAACGAGCTTCTGCTGGTTGCCGCCAGACAGCGTGCCGGCCTTGGCATCCGGTCCCGGCGTTTTTACATCATAAGCGCGGATCGATTCCCTCGTCTTCTCTTTGAGATTCCGGCTGTCGATGAATAACCCCTTGTTCCAGGCATCGTCGCTGGAGAATTTCAGATAGATATTTTCCTGTACGCTCATGTTCTCAATCATGGCGTCGCGGTACCGGTCGACAGGCACATAACCGATGCCGAGCCGCATACGCTCATTCAATGTCTTTTGCAGGAGATCTTCGCCGTCCAGCGTCAGTGTGCCGCCGTCCAATGTACGGACACCGCAGATGGCTTCACAAAGTTCTTCCTGTCCGTTCCCCGAGACACCGGCAATGCCCAGGATTTCACCCGGCCGTATGTCAAAGCTGATATCATCCAGCAGCGTCATCTTATGTTGTCTCAAGGTCAGGTTCTTTGCTGTCAGGCCTTCGGCAGCCAAATCGGCCACATGCTGAGCCTTTTTTGGAACGTCCAGCTCATGACCGATCATGAGCCGGGAGATGGTCGCTTCGTCCGCTTCGGCACGCGCCATTTCGCCCTGGATCAGACCGTCCCGCATCACGATGATGCGATCCGCCACATCCAGCACTTCTTTCATCTTATGCGTGATGAAAACGACAGAATGGCCATCGGCTGCAAACTGACGCATGAACGCCATCAGGTTGTCAGCTTCCTGCGGCGTCAGGACGGCAGTCGGCTCATCCATGATAAGGAGTCTTGCCTCCGTATAGAGCGCCTTCACAATCTCAACTTTCTGCTGAGTTCCCACGTCGAGATCCTGAATCAGTGCGGACGGATTGAGCGGAAAGCCGTAACGCTCCGATATCGCTGTCACCTTGTCGGCCGCCGCTTTGTAATCGATCCGTCCGTGAACCGTGCCGAGTATAATGTTTTCGGTAACCGTATGAGCCGGCACCAGTGCAAAATGCTGCTGAATCATACCGATACCGAATTCCATCGCATCCTTCGGACTGCCGATCCGGACTTCCCTGCCGTCGATGAAAATACCGCCCTCATCCGCACCGTAAAGTCCATAGAGGATCTTCATGATTGTGCTCTTGCCGGCACCGTTTTCACCGAGCAAGGCAAGAACTTCTCCCTGGCGGATCTCCATATTGATATTTTTATTGGCGATGACACGGGCGAAATACTTAGAAATATTGCGAAGTTCGACCGTTGACCATAATTGGTGCATAGCTTGTCTCCGGACTCGTTCATGCGTTTTTTCGATTCAGACAGCCGGTCCCCGTGCGGGGACCGGCATCTCATTGAATTATCCGGCGCAAAGCGCCTGATCTGTTATTCTTCTTCTACTTCTTCGAACAGTTCCGTCAGATCGACTTCGCCGGTCTCGTACTCTTCAATGGCTTCCTCGACTGCAGTCTGCATCTCCTCGGTGGCATCCTCGGAGAACACCGCCTTGAAGATACCTTCGTTGATGCCGGCTTCGTGGACCATGTTGCCGCTCAGCGTTCCGGCCATGTATTGTTCAAGTGCCCAGACATAGAAATTCTCAAAGTCAAACAGAACCGAGGCCACAACGGTTCCCGGTGCGACGTCATTCTGGTCACTCGAGAAACCGACGAAGTGTGCACCCTTGTCCTTAGCTGCTTCGATTGAGCCGAGTCCGACTTCATTCGCATACACGAACAAGGTGTCGGCTCCGTTGTCGATCATCTGCTCGGCCATCTGCTTGCCGAGTGCAATGTCGTCCCAGCTGTTTGCATATGCACGCACGGCAGAGGCATCTTCGATACCGCGTTCTTCTGCGATCGCAACGGCAGTTTTTTCGTATACGTCAAGCAGATCTTCCATAGGCTCGTTCGGGAAGCCGCCGATGGTGGCGAACTGTCCGTTCTCTGTGACATGCCCCGCAATGATCGCAGCCAGATAACTGGCTTCATATTCTTTCGGGAAGATCGGCGCGACATTGTCGCCGTCTGCCTTCGATCCGTTGACAACCGTGAATGTCGTATCCGGATAATTCGGTGCCACAGCAGCCGCCGGTTCGTCAAATTGCGTACCGGCCGCCAGAATCAGGTCATAGCCGCGTTCGGCATACTCGCGGAACGTGGACTCATAATCGGAGGATGCTACATTTTCGACATACTCGATGTTGGTTCCCAGCTGCTCATTGCAGGCAACAAGCCCCGCATAGTTTGTTGCATTCCAGCTCTGGTCGTTGATGGGGCCGGGCAGAATCAGGACGATTTTGTAATCTTCCGGTGCCTTGCTTTCCTCTGCTTCCATTGTTACTGGCGCTGCAATGATTGCGGTCGCCAGACAAAGTACCAGAAACAAAGCAAGTCGTTTGAGTATAATGGTACGCATAGTTTCTTCTCCTTTTGTTGATTAGGACAAATATTCCTGAATTAAGTGTAGATTCCATGGAGACTGTTAACAATGGCGGAGATTATCCTAAGGGTGCAGATATTGACCTTTGATCGAATTTTTCGCATATGTATTCAAAAATTTAAAAAGATATTGTCCATTGACCTGATAAAACCGTGCCTGAGACCGTATCCTCTGCTGATCGAAAATGCCGGCTGTCCGGATCAGAGGCTGTTCCGGTAATCTTGCGGCGTGATGCCCTGCCAGCGCTTGAAGACGCGGCTGAAGGCGCGCCGGTCGGAAAAACCCACTGAACGGGCGATGTCCCCGATTGTGCGCTGACCGTCATGCATCAGGAGGCACGCCTGTTCGATGCGGTAGCGGGCCAGGTATTCCATCGGACTCTCGCCCGTCATCTCTTTGAAACGGCGGCAAAGATAATTGCGCGAGACGAAGGCGGCATCGGCCAGCTGCTGCAGATCGAGTTCTTCTCTGAAGTGTTGTTCCACATGTGCGATGACATGGCGGACGACGCGGTCTTCCGGCTGGCTCCGCTCACCTTTTTCTGCGGCAATTTCGTCCAGAATCTCGTTCAGCTCGTAAATGTCAGTCGGCTTGGTCAGGTAGCGTCGGACGCCCAGTTCAATCGCCTTCCTTGCATAATCGAATTCGCTGTAGCCGCTGATGATGATGGTCGTGAGATCGGGGTAGGCGCCTGTAATGGTTTCAATGAGTTCAAGACCTGAGAAACCCGGCATCCGGATGTCTGTCAGCAGCACGTCGGCAGGGATCTTTGGCAGCCGGTTCAGTGCTTCGCTGGCATTTTGGAAGCTGTAAACCTTGTCACAGTCTTTTCTTCCCTGCAGATAGCGGGAAAGTCCCTCCCGGATTTTTATTTCATCGTCGACGACTACATAAATCACGGCATGTTCCTCTACTCTTCCGGATCAATCTGTACCAGCGGCAACGGTTCCTTTTTCATGAGCGGCAGACTGATTGTCACGGTACATCCCCTGCCGGGTTCTGCGTCGACCGTCAAGCCGTAGGGATCGCCGAATTGAAGGCGCAGGCGACGGTGCACGTTTCGCATGCCGACATGTGCTGTCTCATCGTCAAGTTCCAGATTCATCCGCACTGTCTCCAGTTCGGCCGGAGTCATGCCTTTGCCATAGTCCCGGACAGTCAAAATCAACCGGACGTCTTCGACGCTGCCCACAAGCGTGATAATTGCCTTCGGCACGCCTTCGACCCCATGAATGATCGCATTTTCGATCAGGGGCTGCAGGATGAGTTTCGGAATGATATGCGTTCTCAGCGTCTCATCCACCTCGATCTCGTATGCCAAACGATCCTCAAGCCGATACTTCTGGATGTGAAGGTAATGTTCGACATACTGCAGCTCATTCTCCAGCGTCACGAACCGCTGCTGACGATCGACCGAATAACGGAGAATTTTGCCGAGCGACCGCACCACATCGGCGATCTCATGTTCCGCCTTGCCGATCAGCATCCATTGAATCGCATCGAGCGCGTTGTAAAGAAAATGCGGATTGATCTGGGCTTCGAGCGCGGCAATTTCAGCCTCCTGACGCGCCAGTCGGACTTCATAGACGCGGTGAATCAGAGTGTCGATTTCGTCAGCCATGTAGTTGAAAGCGTGCATCAGCTGTCCCATCTCGTCTTTGCCGCGCGGATTGAGACGGACGGAGTAATCGCCCTTTTCAAATCGCTTCATGGCCTTCGCCAGTGATTTCACCGGTTTCGTAATCGTGGCGGACAAGAACACTACGCTGATCGAGATCAGCAGGCTGCTGATCAGGACAAACTGCAGGATCAGACGCACCAGCTGACTGCTGCTCGGAAAGGCGGTCGGGACCTCCTGGGCACTGAATACAGTCCAGCCGGTCAGTCCGTCGTACTGGCCCTGTACGAAATAATCGACAGAGGCTGATTTCACCATGAAGCTTCTGGAGCCGTTTTCGAACCGCTCATGCAAAAGTGCAGTCGTTTTATCGTCCAGTTTTCGGTTTGCCGCGACCAGCTGCCGGTCGCGGTCGAAGATCATGCGGTACTGGTAGGAAAGTGAGGCACGGTTGCTGAGCAATACATTGTCAAACTCACGTTCCGTCAGCTCCAGAACCAGGACCGCGATCAATCGCTCATCATCGTCATAGATGCCTCGCAGTGCCCGGATAATGCGGTCCCATCGGCCGGGAGGTCCGAGCGGCGGTCTCACGCCTTCCCAGATAACGGATCCGGGCGAACGCGAAACCCGATCCCGGATGGCGCTGTAATCCGATGCCGCGACAGAAAAATGGCCGGCATCATTCGGTGTGTAGAGTCCGTCTTCGTTCACGACATAAACGGCATTGACATGCCCGAAAGCATTCAGCATCGCGTCATAATATTCCCGGAGTTCAGATCCGGGCGGTGCATCAAGCTGCTCTGCATAATCGCGGATAAGCCTGGAATCGGCACTCTGGCTCATCAGCCGTCCAAGCGCTCCGACCCGGTTGTCAATGCTCATGGTGATCAGGTTCGTAATCTCAGCCAATGTTTTGCGCTGATCGCCCTGGACCACCGTGCGCGCAGACAGAAACGAAAAGTAACCGACTGAAAGCGCCGCCAGCAGCGTCGCCACAACCAGCACAATGGCCAGCTTCACCCGGATATTCAATTTCAGAAACAATTTCTCCATGGCTGGAAACGCTCTTTTCTCCGTTGATTTTACACTACGCGCATGTTTGGCGTGCAAAACACATATGTTGCAGATAGCCATAACAAACCCACATCATGATTCATGAAATGTCATAATCGTTGTCATTGGTCAACCGCGCATATTTGTGTATAATGGGCTCAATTTCTTCAGGAGGAATAAAAAAATGCGAAAAAAATCATGGCTGTCATTGCTGATAGCCACATTCATGCTGATTGGTGTCTTTGCGGTGCCTGTATCAGCCATCGATCTCGCCGCAATCAACGAGTATCTCAATGAACAGACGGATCTGGGCGAAGGCAGCAAGGCGAATCCCGTCGCCGTCATCCCGATTCAGCATGTCGACGGACCGCTTGATGAGAGCGACTTCGTGGCGTTCGTCAACTTCAAGTACGTCGCCCGTGACT
>DUPJ01000117.1 GCA_012838355.1 Clostridiaceae bacterium | reverse complement strand
CACGCCGACCTCCAGCAGTTCACCGCAGAATTCATGGCCGAGCATAATCGGGTTTTCGCCCACGTCCGCGGGAATGCGCTTGTGATCCGGTCCCTGCTCGGCTGCTTTGTATGACGACATGCAGAGGCTGTCGGAATAGATTTTCGCCAAAATTTCGTCGTCCTTGATCGGCGGCAGCTCGAATGTCTCGAGGCGCAGATCCCGTTTGCCATAAAGGCGTACTGCTGTTGTTTTCATCATGACCTCCCGGGTAAAAGTTTTCAATATATATCACTTATTTTCACGTTGAATGAAAAGTTTCAGGCGCATTGTCAAATGCGTGCCACCAGCATAGTCATTCCGGTTTCGTTTGTCAACAGAAGCACGTAATATAGGATATCAATTAAAAGCACGGTGCCCTGCTGTCACAGATTATGAGATAAAGCGCGAAACTTATCATGAAAAATCAGTGATAGATTACACGTATGAGGCAGTCGTTTAATGTTTCATGCTAATCTGTGATAAGTTGTGTATTGCTTGCACGAAAGTTGAAACTGAAGCCACTCGTCCGGAGGTCTCAGACCGGCTTCATGATATGATTGTCAAGTAGTTAAGTACCAATCTGCGGAGGCAGTTTTATGATTCAAAAAAGACGGGATTTACTGCGCGAAGCAATCGAACGTCAGGGTGATATATCACTTGAGGAGCTGCAGGTGCTGCTCCCCAGTGTCTCGCTGATGACGATCCGCCGCGACTTGATCGCACTGGAAAAGGAAGGCCTCATCATCCGGGTCAGAGGCGGCGCCAAATCAAGAAAAATGAGCTCCCTGCTGCAGGAACCGACGTATGTTCAGCGGCTGACAAGCAATGACGATGCAAAGCTTGCCATTGCCGAAAAAGCCATTGAATTCGTCAAGGAGGGGCGCTCACTCTACATCGACTCCGGCACGACGTGTCAGGCGTTTGCCGCAAAGCTTCCGGACGACAACCTGTTTGTCATCACCCCGTCGCCGCATGTGGCGCTGGAGGCGGCCAAACGGCACAATATCCGCGTCAATATGAGCGGCGGCCAGCTGAACCGGGACACGCTGACGCTGTCCGGAACGAATGCCGGCCAGTATATGAAGGGCATCAATATCGATGTGGCATTCATGGCTGCCTCGGCCTATTCGGTGCAGAACGGATTCACCTGCGGTGACTTCAATGAAGCTGAGATGAAGCGTCTCGTGATTCGCAAGGCGGAGATTGTCGTCGTCCTGATGGATCAGAGCAAGCTCGGTTTTTCGATGCCCTATACGTTTGCCCGCCCGAACAACATTCACATATTCATCACGGAGGGACCGCTTCCTGATACGTACGCACGCGCCCTGCGGCGGGCGCAGGTTCAGGTGCTTTAAGTGTTTCGCCTGCAGATTGCCGAAGATGAGCCGCTAGCCAGACAGGCGATTTTGCACAGCATCGATTTCGCTCTGCACGGTTTTGAAGTGGTTGCCGTATCCGAAGACGGCCGCGAGGCGATCCGGCACTTCGAAGCGTATTCGCCGGATCTCGTGATCACGGATATTAACATGCCGTATGTGTCGGGGCTCGAAGTGGCAAAGCACATCGCGGAGGCCGGGCAGCCGGTGCGAGTCGTCATTCTGACCGGTTACGATGAGTTTGAGTTTGCCCGGCAGGCGATTCAGTACGGCGTCAGCAACTATATTCTGAAACCGGTCACGGCAAAAGAGTTCGGCACCTATCTCGATGCCGAATATGCGGTGCTCGTCGACATGCATCGGCGCCGGCAGGAGCAGGCAGAGACGGAGAGTCACCTGCACGCATCGCGCCCCGTGATTCTGAATGATTATCTCTGCCGGCTGATACAGGGCACGACGCAGGAAACCGATCGGGAAGAAACAGGCATCCACCTTGGCACGTTGCATCAGGCTGAGGTGGCGCTGATTCGAGTCGATGACTTTCAGGCAACAGCAAGACGTCTTGGACTAAGCTGGGATCTGCTTTCATTTGCCATTTTGAATGTGATGAACGAGCTGGCCGAACCGCATGCCGGCTGCCGCGTCTTTCAGCTGCCCGATGCGGACAGCGGGTTTCTCTGGGTCGCAAGCCGGGACGGTGAACTTCCGGGAGTACTTTTGCAGCTGGCGACAAAGACAGTGAACACGCTGAAGGAGGTCCTTCAGATTGAAACCTGCTTAGGCATCGGCGATCTCGTATCCAAAGCCGACGATATCCCGCGTTCCTATCACGAGGCAAAATCATCGCTCGACAACCGGTCGTCCGCAGAACGTCAGCCGTCGCAGCTCATCCGGGAGGCCATGGCGTATGTTGAGCAGCATTTTTGCCGCAGTGATCTGTCCCTTTTTGACATGACGCGCCACCTGAACGTGTCGATCTCGCACTTTACGAACCAGTTCAAAGAATTTACCGGGAAAACATTTATCGAATATCTTACGGCCAAGCGCATCGATGTCGCGAAGCACAAACTGAAGCATACTGACCTGATGCTGTACCGCATCGCCTCGGATGTCGGCTACGAAAATCCGACATATTTTGCTTCCATTTTCAAGAAATACGTCGGCATTGCACCCACGCAGTATCGCAAACTTTACCAGCAGCGGGATGCCCGGCAAACGACGCGATGAGAAAACCGAAACCGAAACCGTTTTTCAGCCGTTCGCTGATGCGTACCAACATGCTGCTGCTGTCGCTTCTCCTCGTATCGGGCATGCTGATCGCCATGTTCCCGTTTACGTACCAGCTGACGAAGCAGCTGCTGAGGGACAGTCAGACAAGACAGTCCAGGCGCCTGCTGGAGCAGACGGGGCAGGGCATCGAGTTTTATCTGGAAAGCATGCTGGAGACGGCCGAATATCTGGCTGCGACTCCGGAAACGGTCCGCTATCTGGCCGGCGACGACAGTGCCGGCGCAGAAGTCCGGCGCCGTCTTCAGGTTATTGCTGCAACGCGCGCGGATTATTACCATCTGGTTCTGCTCAGCACTGACGGCACGCTTCTGACCAGCCGTGAAACCGTGAGACAAAACCCGTACCGGGACTTTCGCAGAGAAGACTGGTACAGCCGGGCCATCGAAGCCGGCGGAGAGCCGATCTTCACATCGTCCCGCGTCGAAAATCTGTTTTTCGGTGATTACCCCTGGGTGATCACGACGGTCAAAGCCATTTATGACGACGGACGTCTGGTCGGCATGCTCCTGATCGACCTGAACTATGAACGCATCGAGAGTATTCTCCAGGCAACCCGGCAGGATGACAACCGGGGATATGTCTTCATTGTCGGTTCTGACGGCCGCCTCGTCTATCATCCGCAGCAGCAGCTCATCTACAGCGGGATCAAGACGGAACGGCTGGATCTTGCAGAGGAGGGAGCGCCCGATCTGCCGGTGATGGCAGGCGACGCGATGTATCTTTCGGCGCATTCGGATCTGTCCGGCTGGACGATGGTGTCCGTGCAGAATACGGCGGCCCTGGTGTCAATACCGGACGCGTGGATCCTGATCTATGTGCTGGTCGGTCTCGCGTTTTTTGCTTTGGCCGCGATCCTCTCGTGGTATTTTGCCAACCGCCTGACCCGCCCCCTCCAGTCCCTGCAGACGTCCATGAAGCGTTTTGAACAGGGTGACCTGAATACGCTGGCCGATACGAATGCCACCCTGGAAATTGCCGATCTGGGCGAGAGTTTCAACCGGATGACGATGCGGATCAGGGATCTTCTCGCTGAATCGGCTGCGACCGAGGAACAGAAGCGTCAGAGCGAATTGCTGGCGCTGCAGGCGCAGATCCGTCCGCACTTCCTGTACAACACGCTGGAATCGATCATCTGGATGGCGGAGATCGGGGAAAACGAGAATGTCGTCGCCATGACCTCCGCCTTGTCCAAATTGCTGCGTGCACAGATTGCGGGCGGTGCGGAAGTCGTCCGGCTTGACGAAGAAATTGCCTACACGAATCATTATTTGACGATTCAGTCATTGCGATACGGCGAGCGCCTCGACTACGATCTGGTTCTTGAGCCGGGGCTGGAGGGCATCGGCGTGCTTCGCCTCGTTCTCCAGCCGCTTGTGGAAAATGCGATTTATCACGGGATCAGACATAAGACGGGCAAGGGACTGGTGCGCATCGAAGCCCGCTCCGACGGTGATCATCTGGTGATTGAGGTTTGGGACAATGGCGTTGGCTTTAAGAATCCGGATAACTGGCGGCATGTCAACATGAATCCGGACGGCGGCATCGGTCTGAAAAATGTAGAAGACCGTATCCTCCTTTTTTTCGGACAGCAATACCGGCTTGAAATCGAGTCAAGGACGAGAACGGCCGACGATCCGGAAACGATGCTGACAACGGTGGTCCGCATCCGGCATCCGAAGGTGACGCCATGAACGGCAGGAAATCATGGCTTCGCCTTGGCTCGATAATCCTGATGCTGGCCGCTTTGACAGTTTTGCCGGTCTGGACCGTCAGGAGCAGCCGGCAGAGCAGCCATGCAAAGACGGTCATCGCGATCGCCAAGACACGTGATTTCAGCGTGGCTTTCTGGGCAGCTCTGAAGAATGGCATGGAAGAGGCGGGACGTGAATTTGGCGTTGACGTCGATTACCGCGCGCCCATATCCGAATCCGACGTCGACGGTCAGATTGTCCTGCTGGATCAGGCTATTGCCGAAGCCCCTGACGCGATATTGCTCGCGGCAAACGACCGGCAGCGCCTGCTGGAACCGGTGCTCAGGGCAAAAAATGCAGGCATTCCGGTCATCATGTTCGATTCCTCAATCGACTATGACGCTGACGTTCCGTTTGTCACGCTCGTTGCCACTGACAACATCAAGGCCGGTCAGCTTCTGGCTGAGACGATCCTGACGGACGTGGCGCCCGGAAGCAAGGTCGCGATCATGTCACACAATGTCAATACGACCTCCGGAAGTGATCGCGAAAGCGGCATACGCCGGGTCATCGATGCCTCCTACCAGGTGCTTCCGACGATTGACTGCGCCGGCAGCCGTGCCCGCGCCGTGCGTGAAGCGACCGGGCTTTTGCAAAACGATGCGCTCGCTGCCGTCGTCTGCACGAACGAATACACGGTTTCGGCCATGCTGGAGGCCATGAAAGCAATGCCCCGGACCGACCTGGTTCTGGTCGGATTCGACACCTCGTACGAAATGATGGATGCGCTGGAAATGGGGACGCTTGGCGCCACCGTGATTCAGCGAGCCTTCAACATGGGCTACCTGGCTGTGGACAAGGCCGTCCAGCATCTGAACGGCCAGGCGCTGGACCTGTTCTACGACTCCACATCCGCCCTGATTACGCGGGAGGTCATGTACGCGGAAGAAAATGCCAAGCTGCTGTTTCCGTTCAGCCAGGGCAGTGACTGAGCTCAGAGATAGATATTGAAGCGCCCGCTGCGCACAAAGCCGATGAGGCGGATGTGATGTGCGCGCGCTCTGGTCACAGCCAGCGTGGTGACGGCCGCACGTGAGGCCAGCACGGGCAGTCCGACGGCAATTGCCTTGTCCACGATCGAAGCGGTCAGACGGCAGCTCGCCAGCAGCACGAGATCGGCGAACGACCGCCGCTCAATTGCCGCCTTGCCGATCAGCTTGTCGAGCGCGACGTGACGCGAGACATCCTGCACGATATCCAGCAGGCGGCCTTCCTTGTCAGCGAGGGCCAGCACATGCGTGCCGCCCGTGAGATGAAAGAGGTGACCGGCCCCGTCGAGTTCTGCGAACAGGTGAAAGAGCCTGTCTGCGGGAAAGGGCAGATCCGGCGTGACAAAGCGCTGCCCCAGAGGGCTCTCGTTTCTCAGCGAATCTCCACAGGCACCGGCGTGCAGACGCACGGCTGCCTGCCATTCGTTTTCACCGTCGTCGCCTGCCGGCCTGATCTCGATTGAATCGATATCGGATAGGGAACGGACGCGGCCGGCGGATAAGAGATAGCCGCGCACAAAATCGTCGAGCCGTTCAGCGAGTGCACTGAATGAGGCGCTGAACCGGACAGCCGGTGATTGCGGCTCTTTGACGACGCCGGTGCTTTCCAGGACAACGATCGTGATGGTCGCTTCGTCGATCGCGGTGTCGGTCAGGTGCTGGCTTAAATCGCCCGTGACCCTCACGACCTCGACCGGTTTGACCAGCGCCGATTCTGCTTTGGTGAGACGGTTTCGGCTGTCGGCCGGTGACGCGATGCCCGCGAGGCCGGCCAGGTCATCCGGCCGGTTCAGGTTTCGGAATACGGCGAGATCGGGCGAGACGGCTCTCGCCTCTGCCTCGGTCAGGCAGAGCATATGGCGGTCACGGCAAAATTGTGTCAGCGACGGGTATCCCGCTTCCAGACAGTGCGCCATATCGGCAGCCAGATGTTTTCCGTAAAAAGCATTGAACGGCTCGATCCGGCCGTCGGCGAGACACGTGATGATGCCGTCAATCTCCGCGTTTGGGAACGCGGAGAGTTTTTGCCGGAGTGCATCGCTGAAGGCGGCGTCATAGAAGGGCATGTCACAGGCCAGAACATAGACAAAATCGCTTCCGGCTGCCCGCAGACCGGCTTCAATGCCGGCCATGGGCCCTCGGCCCGGGTAGCGGTCAGAGACGGTTCGGACCGGCAGCGCGGCGTAAAAGGCAACATCGTTCGTCGCCACGATGATGTCGTCGAAACAGCCCTGCAGTCGCCGGATGAGGGCATGAGGCAGCGGCTCGCCATGTGTCTCAAGTGTCTGTTTGTCAAAGCCCATGCGCCGGCTTTTGCCGCCGGCCAGAAGGATGGCGGATCCGAAGCGCGGCAAGGGTCAGCCTCCCCAGGGCATGGTGAGGTATTCGCGCTTCAGCCGGTCATACTCGCCTTTGAACAGCTTTTCGTGACCAGACTCCCAGCGCGACAGCATTTCGAAGAGACTTTTCAGTTCCGGGTCGTCCACCAGATCCACGGCGTCGGCGTAGAACTCCTTGAAGTCCCGCTCGATGAGATAGGCCATGCGCAGCACATTGAGGTCGGGGACCTGCGATTCGGTCAGGGTGACGTCGAGGCGTTCGGCATCGTCACGCTGTGCGAAAAACGTGCTTTCATCATGCGACTTCACATCCTCCGAGACGGTAAAATCGTCGGGATTCTCGCTGTAGCGCTCCAGCTGTCTTACGATGAAGCGGTAATGACTCTCTTCAATCTCAGCCAGATCGAGAAACAGTTTTCTGGTGACAGGATTTTGGAACTGCTCGCTCTTTTCGAGAAAAAATGCCTGCCCCGATTTTTCCATCTCCGCGGCATATTTCAGAATATTGACGGCTTCCAGTGCATTTTGCATTGACTTTCCTCTTTCTCGTGCCGTCACGCTTTTTCAACGGCGACGGCACAGACTTTCAGCTCCGGTATTTTGCAGAGCGGGTCAGCGGCTGTATTTGTCAGGATGTTGGCACCCTCACTGTAGTGGAAGGGCATGAAGACGATGTCGTCGTCGATGATATCGGTCACGCGTGCGTTCGATTCGATGGTGCCGCGCCGTGAAGCGAGGCGGATCCGGTCGCCGCTTATCACGCCGAGACGGCTGGCCAGAACGGGGGAGATCTCCACGTATGAGTCGCCGGCCAGTTGTTCGATGCCCTCGTTCTTTCCGGTCATCGTGCGTGTGTGGTAGTGGTAGAGATTTCGGCCGGTCGTCAGGACGTAGGGGTATTCCGGAGATGTCAGTTCGGCTGGATCGCGGCTGTCGACCGGTACGAGCAGACCGATGCCGCGCGAAATTTTTGTTTTGTGCAGGTACGGCGTGCCGGGATCTTCGGTCGAGGTGCAGGGCCACTGCAGCCCGTCCCCTTCGATCCGGTCATAGGCGATGCCGGCATAGCTCGGCACGAGTGTGCGGATCTCATCCATGATCTCGCCGGGATGGCTGTAATGGCGGTTGTAACCGAGCAGGCGCATCAGTTCCATGAAAATGACCCAGTCGGGTTTCGCTTCGCCAATCGGTTCAATGGCCTTGCGCACGCGCTGCACGCGCCGCTCGGTGTTGGTGAACGTGCCGTCTTTTTCGGCGAATGAGCAGGCAGGCAGGACCACGTCGGCATATGCCGCCGTTTCAGAAAGGAACAGGTCCTGGCAGACGAGGAAGTCGACCTGCTCCAGCGCATGACGCACATGGTTGGTGTCGGGATCCGAAACGGCCGGATTTTCGCCGAACACGTAGAGGAATTTAATCTTCTCGGGAATCAGTGACATGATCTCCGTCAGCGTCAGTCCGATTTTGCCGGACAGCGGTCGCTGCCAGGCCGCTTCGAATTTCGCGATGACTTCCGGCTTGTTGACTTTCTGGTAGCCGGGGAGATCCGACGGCAGGCAGCCCATGTCGCAGGCACCCTGCACATTGTTTTGCCCGCGAAGCGGGTTGATCCCGGCATTTTCGCGGCCGATATTGCCGGTCAGCAGGGCGAGATTGGACAGTGCCATGACCCCGTGCGTGCCGGTCGTATGCTGCGTGATGCCCATGGCATAGTAGATGCCGGCGCCGTCGGCAGCGGCGTAGAGTCTCGCGGCCCGGCGCACGAGTTCCGGATCGACCCCTGTGATGTCCCGGACAGACTCCGGCGTGTAATGCTGCAGATGCGTTTTCAGGTCAGCAAATTCGTCCGCGTCGCAGCGTGCAGCGACCGCGTCCTTGTTCCAGAGGTTTTCCTCCACAATGACCTGGCACATGGCATTGATCAGGGCGATATTGGCACCGGGCTTCAGCTGCAGATAGATGTCGGCATCTTCGGCCAGCTCGATGCGCCGCGGATCGGCTACGATCAACGCGGCACCCTTCCGTTTGGCGCGCCTGATCCGTGATCCGATGATCGGATGGTTTTCGGTTGTGTTTGACCCGATGACGAAAATCAGATTGTTGTTTTCAACTTCCGCGATGCTGTTCGTCATGGCTCCGGAGCCGAGCGTGGTCGCCAGACCGGCGACAGTGCTGGCGTGTCAGAGTCGAGCGCAATGGTCGACGTTATTTGTGCCGACCACGGCGCGCAGCATTTTCTGAAACAGATAGTTATCTTCGTTTGTCGCCCGCGCCGAACTGAATCCGGCGATCGAATCGGGGCCGTACGTATCTTTCGCTGCCTTCATTTTCGCGGCGATCAGGCGCAGCGCTTCATCCCATGCGGCCGGCCGCAGCTGTCCGTTCTCACGAATCAGGGGGGTGGTCAGACGATCACCGTGCTGGACGAAATTCCAGGAAAACCGTCCCTTGACGCAGAGCATGCCGTCATTCGGCTTCGCTCCCTGCACCGGTTCCACGCCGATCAGGCGATCGTCTTT
>DUPJ01000116.1 GCA_012838355.1 Clostridiaceae bacterium | reverse complement strand
GCAGATGTGAGGCGGAAAGATAAATCAGGACGCCAACAACAAAACCGAGCGCCAGTCCCAGAACGGAATTATCCATCCTGCTGATAAACGGGTACGCAAAAAATGCACCGATCGGTGTTGTCAAGGCAGCGACTATGAATGCATATCTTGCAGCCAGCTTTTTACTTAGACCGCTTTCAATCAGAAACGTAAAGGTAATGACACCTTCAGCAAATTCATGGACAACGAGTCCTATGCCAGCCAGCACACCAGTCACGGTACTTACATTGAAGGTAACCGAATAAATCACGCCATCGATAAACGAATGGATACCGATGCCTTCCAATGCCGTAATACCGAATGCCAGTGAAGCCTTGCTCGTTTTGTATTGAATGAATTTATTGCTGAAAAACATGAACACAAAACCGAGCAATGCCACTATACCGGCATTTGAATTCATCGATATGGCCTGGGGAAACGCAATCAGGAGAGGTGTCGTGATCAGTACACCGGCGGCAAAGCACATGAAAAACTCCTTGTTCTTTTCCGCCCAGGCGACATTTTTAAATACCAGCCATATGCCGATACTGTTGACGATCATGGCACCGATGGCAAAAATTGAGATCCAGGCAAATGTTCCGATCATCATTTTGTCTTGCCTGGCCAGTCTTCTTTTTTCACGATTGTTTCCGATCTGTGTCGCACATGTAAGCTCCTGGGGAGCAATTTCCAAAACCGTTTGTCATGGACAAAAATACCTCGGTCACATCATCTTAGATTTTTGTGATCAGAAAGAAAATGTAGAAGTGGCTTCTGCAGCTCAGGCCATAATATGCTTTTGATCGATCAGTAACAGATAAATGAGGTCGGACAGAGCCCGATGCAAATAGGCAAGGTGTGCCGTTCTGACATCATCGCAAGTCTTAAGCGACTGCAACTGCTTCATGACTCTGGCTGTGAGCCTCACCGAATGTTTATCCACTTTGGGCTGACTGCAGCGGAGGCAGATCGCGCCGGATGAATAGATCATGATTTCGGTGCGGATATGCTGTTGCATCGCACGAGTACATGGAACGGCGGCAATGCCACCGCATATCAAGCAGATCTAACAGGGGTTTTGCCCGAAATTGCAACATGCTTGAAACACATGGCATAGCGGGCTGTATGCTATCATGTGCCTATGATTTTAAGCCTGCTCCTTGCCCTGGCAGCCGTGGTGGTTCTCCACGTGATGGGCGTAGTACCTTTGTATGTCCTCGGCGCAACGGCTCTGGTCGTAGTCGTCTGCCTCGCTGTACTGATCGGCGGGCGGCTGCGGCATGTCTCCTACCTGACCAAACGGGCCAAAGAGGTACGTGCGAAATGGGCCGGTGCGCTTACGCTTGTGTTCGGGATTCCGACCGTGATCGAACGCAAGATGTATCTGTTCATCTCACGCAAGGATGAGCTTCTGATTGAAAATGAAGAGTACACGCTTTCCTTGCCTTTGAGTACGATCGGAACCATTCTGATCATTTCGGCAGGTGCCTTGCGGCAAATGAGCGACCGGGATTTGGCGGATCGTTTGCATTTCACCGAAAAGCCGCGGCTGAACTTGACGCGCGCATGGGTTAGACGGCATCCTGAAGCGATTAATCAGAAGCTGGTTCTTTTCTGGGTCCAGCCGGAGACAACAGCGCTGCACAAGCTCGGAGACATTCTTGTCTTCGCTGATGATCATGTTCTGGGCGATCTGACGGCGCTTCTGCGACGTCCGGAAGTTGCGGTCAAAACGACCGTCATTGAAGAAAAAACGTCCAGGCCCGCTGCGGGTGTTGGCGCGAGGCAGATCACCGAGGAGCACACGCAGCCGTTTCTGGTCAGCCGCGTGGAAAAACTACTGAAAAAGGACAAAAAGGGAAACGAATATGACAGTCAATCCTAAGGAAGCCGGGGCTTTGTGCCGCCTGATTGAAGATAATATCAGCCGCGTGATGGTCGGCAAGCGGCCCGCCATTCATCAGCTGATGATTGCACTTGCATCGAGCGGCCATGTGCTGCTGGAAGACGTACCCGGCATCGGGAAGACCACCATGGTCTCGGCGCTTGCCAAATCGCTGTCGCTGAATTTCAACCGGATTCAGTTTACACCGGATGTCATGCCGTCTGACGTGACGGGTTTCAATCTGTACAATCCGAGCAACGGTAAATTCGAATTTCAGCCAGGCGTCATTATGACGCAGCTGCTGCTCGCCGATGAAATCAACCGCACGTCGCCGAAAACGCAGTCGGCGCTGCTTGAAGCCATGCAGGAAAACCAGGTGACGGTCGACGGCACGACGTATGTAATACCACAGCCTTTTATGGTGCTGGCGACGCAAAACCCGATCGAGCACGTCGGCACTTATACGCTGCCGGAAGCTCAGCTCGACCGCTTCATGCTGAAGGTCTCGCTCGGTTATCCGAATTATGAAGAGGAAATGGAAATTCTGAATCGTTTTTCGGAAAACAAGCCGCTTGAAAAGCTGAAGGCTGTCGCGTCGGATCAGGATGTCCTCTGGCTGCGCGAACAGGCTAAACTCGTTTATGTCAGTGACGCCATCCGCCAGTATATCGTGGGGCTGTCCCGCGTGACGCGGGATCATCAGGATCTGGAACTCGGCATCAGCCCGAGAGCTTCGCTCATGCTGATGCAGGCTGCCAAGGCAGCTGCACTTCTGGAAGGCAGGGATTATGTGATTCCCGATGATGTCAAAACCATGATCGTCCCGACGCTCGCCCACCGCCTGATCATCAAGCCGGAAGGACGTTTGCGCGAGACCACCGCGGAAAGCATTCTGACCCGAATCATCAAATCCGTTCCGGTTTCCACGCGCTGATGTCCCGTCGCTTTCCGCTAATCCTTTTGCTCCTGCTCGCCTTCTGGGTGGGCGCCAGCTATTTGCAGTTCTCTGTGTTTCGCCTTCTCATGATCGCCTTGATCGGGCTCGTGGCCGCAAGTTTCCTGCATCTGATGCTGGCCCGGCAGCGCGTGCGCATTTTATCGCCGACATCGCCGAATGAAGTAACGCGCGGGCAGATGCTGAACGTGCTCTTTCCGGTTGAAGTGAGACTCTGGCTCGTTCCGGTCCAGGTCATGATCAAGGCATGGTACGGCTTGAATGAATCGGTCCAGAAACCGATGAAACGGCAGCTGCAGGTCACCGCCGGTCCCAGGGAGACGAAGACGCTCGTCATGCAGGTTGAAGGACGTCATTGCGGGCGCGTCGAAATGGACGACATTCAAATCCGACTGCGCGATACGTTCGGACTGTTTTATGCCCGGCTTCCCGGCGCCAAAGCGCGTTTTTCCCACGAGGCTCTGGTGTTGCCCCGCTTCGAGGTTGAGACGGACATTCGCGACTGGGCCAAGGATCTTCTCGATGAAGGGGAGAAGGCCCGGCAGCGGGTTGACGAACGGACGGACGAAGTCGACACGATCCGGCATTACCGGCCCGGCGATACGCTGAAAGCCATTCACTGGAAACTTTCCTCTCGGCAAAACAAGTTCATCGTCAAACAGTATGAGATGCCAAAGGAAGTGCGTTTTTGCCTCCTGACCGATCCGACACTCCCGCTCGACCGGAGCATGGATCTCCTGCAGCGTGACCGCATGCTGGACCAGCGCGATCATATTCTTGAGACGATGGCCGGCTTTGTGTTCTTTTTGCTGTCTAACCGCATGCACGCGACCCTGGTTACGTTTCATCCGGACAAGATGGTGCAGAAATCGATGCAGGTCGATCACCTCAGGCACTTCCGGCGCCAGTTGTCGTTACTGCCGACCGAGCAGAATTTGCCGCTCGGCGAGCAGCTGCTGCAGGAAGAGCGCGTCGACACGTATGATTATTATCTCCTGCAGACAACTCGCCTGGGCGAAGCCACGGTTGCCCGGATCAAAGAGCGTATGCGCAGCACGCGCGGCATAATGCTCGTATACCACTATGCCGGACAAATGGAACAGGATACGGCCGACAGTCTGAAATCATTGACAAATGCCGGCGTCCTGGTACGGACTGTGCCTATGCCCGGCCGTCGTGAACGCGAGGTGGAGCTGAATGGCCAGGCATGAACGTTTTGTGCCGCCGCTTTTCCGGCTTTACCAGGCAGCGGCCAATGCCGATGGCGAAGCGCTGAAGGCGAGTGAAGCACGGGGAACCTGGATTCATGTCGCCTATGATCTCCTGGTCGCCTACTTCTTTTCGCTGGCCATGACGGCACTGTCACTGACGCTGCCGGGCCTGCCGATGAACTGGACCGCACAGGTGCCGCTGCAGCTGGTCGTATTCGCTGCAGTTCTGATCACCAAGCGCTTCTGGAAGTGGGTGGCTATCGGAGCGGCCGTCATCGCTGCGGGCGCTTTGGCATATCTGGTCCTGACCAAGCGGATCACGCCATTTTGGGTTGATACAGTGCTGCCGCTGACTGATTTTTTCTACGACATGGGCAGCTATATGAGCGGGTTTGAGGTGGCGAATGCCCGTCCGAACGTATACGCCGCACTCGTTGGCGGCGGCATCGCCGTCGGATCGGCAATTCTCGTTTACCTCTCCTATCACCCCTGGATCATGATGATTGCCGCAGGCTCCGTCTATGCCGCTTCACTCAAGGAGCCGTCGATTTACCAGACCGTATTTCTTCTGCTCGCACTGTTTCTTTTCTTCGTCAGGCTTGCAAAGAAGCGCGATTTCGCAACAGTACAGCAGGCTGCTGTCGTCAGACGGGCCAGGATTTCGTCCAACCGCTATATCAGGACGGCGCTTCCGATTGTCATGCTGCTGATGACGGCCGTCTTGTTTTTTCACTGGCTTCTGCCGGCCGATGCTTTCTACAGCAAAACGCTGGATGATCTGGTCAGCCGCATTACGGGATACAGCTTCAATGAAGACAAGTCGATCGGCTATTACGAATTCTCGCTGCGCACGTCCGGATTCTATCCGCTCGACACACAATTGGGCGGTCCCGTAACCCCGTCAGTCGAACCGTACCTGGAAATTACTGCCGGCCAGCATTCCGTCTACCTGAGAGGCGCCGTTTACGCCACGTACACAGGTCAGCTTTGGCATCAGGATTCAATGGATCCGAACTGGATGTTCGACCATCCGCGCAATCTGGAGGTACAGCGTGATGTACTCGGCTTGCCGCTCTATGCAAGCGTCACGTCGGGCGACAGTGTGATCGAACCGAGTCCGCGCCAGCCGCTCGCCATCGTGCCGATTCGTGAGCAGCAGGTGGTATTCAGCGGCGGTCGTCTCGACAGTCTCAATTACCTGCTGTTAGAAGAAGAAATGTATGCTTATTACAATATTTCCGGCACCATGTATTCGGATCAGGTTATTCCGGATAACGGGTATCTGGCGGGCGGCGAAGCCTTCCGCGTAGATCTCCTGCATCGCCGCGATGTGCTTGCGTCACTCAGCCTCGGTTTCGCCGGCAATGCGACTCCGCGCATCAATCGTGACGGCGATGTATCGCGCTGGCTGCAGCTTCCCGAGATGCCGGCACTGGAAGCGGCCGTGCAGGCGCATGATGAGCTATTGTACGATCTTGTCTATGGCCAGCCGTCGTTGCCGCGCTACGAACATGTGCTGGCCATCCGCGAAAGGCTGGCAGAGACACTGACGTATGAACTCGATGTGCCCGCGCCGTCAGCCGACAGCGAATTTGTCACCTGGTTTCTCGAGACCAAGGAAGGATATTGCACCTACTTCGGGACGGCACTGACTGTTCTTCTGCGCGAGGCCGGCATTCCGGCCCGCTACGTGGAAGGATTCCTGGTCCCGGCCATGCAGGGCGGCGGAGCCCGCGTGATCACCGGCGAACAGGCACACGCCTGGTCTGAAGTCTGGTTTGACGGCATGGGCTGGATTCCGCTCGATGCGACACCGCAGTCGACGCTTGATCAGATGAATCAGGAAGAACAGATTGAGGAACAGCCGGAACCGGACCAGACTGAACCGGAGCCTGAACAGACCGAACCGGAGCCGACACCGGAACTGGAAGAACCCGACGTACCTGAAGATCTCCCCGACGCCAGCTACTTTCGCACGCTCTTCAGACTGTTGCTGACGATCCTGAAATGGCTCCTTATCTTTTCCCCGCTTGTCGCTTATTTTGTCTGGCGCGTACTCGTCTGGAGAAAACGTCACGATGTGCCCTATCTGGTCAAACGGTTCCGTGACAGGGAAAAAGAGCTGATCATCTCTGTCTGGAAGGATCTGCAGGCCATCTGGGGACTGCAGGGTGTACGGGCGATGGAGGACGAAACGGTTCGGCAGTTCTTTGTCCGACTGCTGCAGGCCAGAAATCTTGACTTGGATCCGAATCTCACGACTTACGAATCGGTGGAAAAGGCACTGTACAGCGAACATGAATTCGATAGCCGTGAAGTTGTCGATCTCCTCGTGCTTTACCGCCGGGAAGAGCAGAAAGCAAAACGGCAGCTTCCTTGGTATACATGGCTATTCCAGCGCTTCCTGTGGTCACCGAAACACCCCCTGTGATACTATTCAAGGTATGAATTCAATTCTATCCAAGGTAGATCGCACCTACTTTATTGAAACATTCGGCTGTCAGCAGAACGAAAATGACAGTGAAATTCTGGCAGGCCACCTGGAGCAGCTCGGTTATCTCCCGTGCGGCAGCCCGGAGGAGGCCGATGTCGTTTTGCTGAATACGTGCAGCGTGCGCGAGCACGCTGACGACCGCTTTTTCGGCCATCTCGGACGACTGAAGACGATCAAGCAGGAGAAGCCGGATATGTTCATCGGCGTCGGCGGGTGCATTCTCATGCAGCCGCAGAACCAGCAAAAAATCCTCGAGTCATTCCCGTTTGTCGACCTTATTTTCGGTACAGCCGATCTGGGCCGTTTTCCGGACCTGTTCTTCGGGGCAGCCGACGCACGGAAGACGTATCTCGCGGTCGGGCCAGCGGAAGGCATCGAGCGCCAGCTGCCGGTTGTGCGAAAAAAGGCACACCGTGCGCTCGTTTCGATCATGTACGGCTGCAATAACTTCTGTACGTACTGCATCGTTCCCCATACTCGGGGCAGGGAGCGAAGCCGTCCCAAAGCCGATGTGATGCAGGAAATTCGTGACGCCGCCAACGCCGGCTACAAGGAAATCCTGCTCCTTGGACAAAATGTCAATGCCTACGGCAAAGACAGAAACTATGAAGACGGTGATTTCGCTGATCTGCTGGCCGACGCAGCTCGAGTTCCCGGGCTGTTTGTCGTCCGTTTCATGACATCACATCCGAAAGATGTCTCCGCTCGGCTGATCGAAACGATCGGCAGAGAAATGACAGTTGAACCGCATTTTCATCTGCCGCTGCAATCGGGCAGTGACGCAATTTTGAAAAAAATGAACCGGCACTACACATCCGCCCAATACATTGCCATTGCCGAAAAACTCCGGCAAGCCAGGCCTGGCTTGACCTTGACGACGGACATTATTGTCGGATTCCCGGGCGAAACGGAGGCCGATTTTGCCAAAACAATGTCGCTTATTGAGACGGTGAAGTTTGATTCAGCGTTTACCTTCATTTACAGTCCGCGGGAAGGGACGCCGGCTGCCGCGTGGGATAACCACATTGACAAGCCAACACTGAACCGGCGTTATCAGGCACTGACTGATCTGCAATACGCATTGTCGCGGCAATCAAACGAGCGCCTGATCGGCCAGACCGTCAAGGTACTGATTACGGGACCAAGTGAGTCCGATGCCTCTGTTCTGTCCGGAAGGACGGCAGACAATCGGCTGGTGCTGATCCCCTTGCCGGAGACGTCATTACAAGCAGACAACGCGGAAACGCGCTACACAAACACGGTGGTGTCGGCCGTCATCCGATCCGCGGGCTCGTTCTCCGTCGAAGGATCGCTGGTTGACCCATGACGCTCCTGACGTACGAATCACTCGATGAATCCACGCTGACACCGATGCTCAAGCAATATCTGGCGGAAAAGGTCAAGTGGCCGGACTGCCTCCTGTTTTTTCGCATGGGCGATTTCTTTGAGCTCTTTTTCGATGATGCCGTCACGGCCAGTCGTGAGCTTGAGCTGACGCTGACGAAGCGTGATGCCGGTGCGGCCGGAAAGGCACCGATGTGCGGAGTCCCGCATCACGCAGCCAATCAATATATTCACCGCCTCATCCAGCGCGGTTACAAAGTCGCCGTCTGTGATCAGGTGGAGGACCCGGCCGAAGCGAAGGGGCTCGTCAGACGCGAAGTGATCCGCATTGTGACGCCCGGCACCGTGATCGATCCGGATGCGCTTCTGCCGACGGCCAATACGTATATCGCGGCGGTTTATCAGGAGGGGCTGCGTTTTGGTCTCGCCGCCTGCGATCTGTCTGCCGGCCATTTTGAAACCACAACGATCCCGACCGAAAACGGGCAGCTCCGACTCAAGGATGAATTGAGCCGACTCTCGCCAAAAGAACTGATCGTGAACGATACGTTCATAGAATCCGGCTGGTTTACGTCGTTTCTCAATGAACACGATATGACGCTGACCATCATGTCGGATGCATTCAGTGATGAACAAGTGCGCGCGGCTCCATTGCTTGCGGGGAAGGCCATTGCGCCCTGGTCAAAAGCCAGCGCGGCTTTGCTTCACTACATCGAAAAGACGCAATTAACGCTGCCGGCACATATCAAAGCCATAGCGCCTTACGAATTGCATACGTTCATGCTGCTCGATCAAGCGGCACGTCTGAATCTCGAACTGATCGAAACAATTCGCGAGCGAAACCGGAAGGGGAGTCTGCTGTCGGTGCTTGACTGTACCAAAACATCGATGGGCAGCCGGCTGCTCAGGCGCTGGGTGCTGCAGCCGCTCATCGACCCGCGCGATATCGTGTCGCGGCAAAACATGGTGGCACGCTTCAAAGCGCATTTTGTCCTGCGCAAAACACTGCGCGACACGCTGAACGGTCTGTTTGACATCGAGCGATTGTGCGGGCGGATCGCACTCGGTCGCATCACGCCGCGCGATCTGGCAGCGCTCGCCGATGTTCTGCTTTGCCTGCCCGAGATCATCCGGCAGCTGCGCGATCTGGGTGATGCGGAGTTTGCGCGTCTGGCGGATCAGATTACGCCGCTCGATGACTTTGCCGCATGGTTGAAAAGTGCGCTGGTTGATGATCCGCCTGTCACGGTCGGTGCCGAGCCGCTGATTCGGGAAGGGTTTGATCCCGAAGTCGATCAGCTGCGTGACGCCTGGCAAAACGGCAAGCAATGGCTCATGGATATGGAGCAGGACGAGCGAGAGAAGACAGGCATCAAGAACTTGAAAGTCGGCTATAACCGCGTTTTCGGCTATTACTTTGAAGTATCAAAAGGCAATATCCCGCTTGTGCCGGAAACGTACATCCGCAAACAGACGCTGGCAAATGCCGAACGCTACTTTACCGAAGCCTTGAAGAAACTGGAAGAGACGGTCCTCGGAGCCGAAATCAAAGTCACGGAGAAAGAGCGCGACTGGTTTGGCCGGATGAAGGATACCACCAGTCTGCATCTGCTGGATATTCGCAAAACGGCAGAAGCGCTGGCAACACTCGACGTATTGCTTGCCCTTGCGGAGATCGCGGAGACGGCAGGCTATGTGCGGCCGGAGATTCTTGATGATCGCACGATCGTCATCGCAGGCGGCCGTCATCCGGTCGTCGAACGCATGCAAAAAACGGCAGACTTTGTGCCCAACGATGTGATTCTGGACCAGAAGGACAACCGCGTCATGTTGATCACCGGTCCGAATATGGCGGGCAAATCCACATATATGAGACAAGTGGCACTGATCGTCCTGATGGCGCAGATCGGCAGCTTTGTCCCGGCCGATTCGGCTAGAATCGGCATCGTTGACCGTATCTTCACGCGAGTCGGGGCGTCGGATGACGTCGCGTCCGGCCAGTCGACCTTCATGGTGGAAATGACGGAAGTGGCCAATATCTGCCGTCAGGCGACGGAGAAGAGCCTCGTCATTCTGGATGAAGTCGGGCGGGGGACATCGACATTTGACGGGCTGGCCATCGCCTGGGCCGTGATCGAATATGTGTCGGATCCGAATATTCTCGGCTGCCGCACGCTCTTTGCCACACACTATCATGAGCTGACGGAACTGGAAGGTGTCCTGCAGGGCCTTGTAAATTATCATGTGGCCGTAACGGAAACCGATGGCGAAATCGTCTTCCTGCATCGGATTCATCCAGGCGGCACCGATGACAGTTACGGCATCGACGTAGCCAAACTGGCGGGTGTGCCGGCGTCAATTGTCAATCGGGCGCGCGAGATCCTGATTCAGCTGGAACGGGACAACAAAGGCCGCAAAATGAAAATCAGAAAGCACGCGCGACCGATGGACGGGCAGATGGACTTGTTTTCCGGTGCGGAGTCGGTACGGCGGGCTGACCGCTTGCTGGCTGAGCTTGCCGATTTGGATATAGACAACATGCGTCCGCTTGATGCGCTGACCATGCTCGCCGAACTGCACCGGCGCGCGTCTGACAAGCGGCCGGCCGGTTTTCTGAATGTTGCCGATGAGGATTTGCACAATGAGCAAAATTGAGAGGCTGGATCAGCACACGATCAACAGCATTGCTGCCGGAGAGGTAATCGACCGGCCGGCATCAGTCGTCAAGGAACTGGTCGACAATGCGCTCGACGCCGGTGCCGAAACGATCCGGGTCGAAATCAGGGCTGGCGGCGTGCGCGAAATACGCGTGCGTGACGATGGAACCGGTATGTCTCCCGCCGATGCGGCTCTGTCATTGGAAAGCCACACAACCAGCAAACTGAGGCACGTCGAAGATTTGGACAACCTGACCAGCATGGGCTTTCGCGGGGAGGCGCTGGCCAGTATTGCTGCCGTCTCCCGACTTTCACTGGTCACGCGCGAAATCGGCAGCGAGGCCGGCGTTCGGCTTGAGGTCGAAGGCGGACAGCGGGTGTTCGAGGGACCGGCCGGCGCTCCCGAAGGCACGATGATTTCGGTCAAGGACTTGTTTTACAATACGCCGGCGCGCTACAAGTTTTTAAAAAGCGATATGGCGGAAGCCGCGCAGGTGCAGGAGCGGCTCTGCCAGCTGGCACTGACGCGCCCCGATGTATCGTTTCTGCTCGAAAAAGACGGCAGAACCGTCTTGCATTCACCTGGAAACGGCGAGCTTCTGAGTGCCATATTTGCCGTATTTGGTGCAGATATTGCGTCAGCCATGCACCCGGTCGCATATGAAGAGCCTCCGATTCATATCCGGGGCTTCATGTCAAAACCGGACTACTCGCGGAACAACCGCGCACGCCAGGTCTTTATCGTGAACGGCCGGGTCATCCGGTCGCGCATCCTCCAGGCGGCCGTCGATGAGGCGTGCACCACGTATTTCATGAAAGGACGGCACCCGGTTCTGGTATTTCACCTGAACGTGCCTCATGCATTTGTTGACGTCAATGTGCATCCCCAGAAAAGTGAAGTGCGCTTCTGGGATGACCGCAAAGTGTTCTCGGCTGTTTTCCATGCCGTCAAAGCGCTGCTGGGAGATGATCGGGCGGATCGCGTACAGGAAACAGTCGAAACGCCGGCGGATCTGCAGCGCTCAGCCCCGGTGCAGCAGACATTTGATCTGACCAAAGCAGCACCGGCCCCGAGCGGGATAATCAGGGATGACCGGCCGCAGCAGACTGAGCCGCTGCCGCCATCTGCTTCAGCGCCGTCTGCACCGGTTGACGCACGCAGGACAGATGAACCATTGACCAGGCCTGAGCCGAAGGACGGCGAGCGCAAGATTGCCGACCTGATCGGATCAAAAATTCTGGGACAATACCTGAATACATACATCGTGCTGCAGATCGGCAGCCGGCTGGTTCTGATCGATCAGCACGCGGCACATGAGCGTATTCTCTACGAGCGACTGCTGAAACATCCGCTGAAGGCGGCAGATGCGGGACGTCAGCCGCTGCTGCTGCCGGTCGAAGTAGAGGTCACGCCGGCTGAAGCGGCATACATTGACGAAAACCTGTCCGCTTTGGCGGACATGGGATTCGAAGCCGAGCCGTTCGGCCCCGGCACATATGTGCTGCGCAGTGCACCGGATCTGAAGCAGCAAGTCGATGTCCAGCAGTTTTTTTCCGAGCTGATTGCTGCGCTCAGCGAAAATGGCGAGAGGGAAGACCGGTCATTTCACGATGCGTTCGCTCTGAAGGCGTGCAAATCCGCAATCAAGGCAAGCCAGCCCATGTCAGTGAGCGAAATCGAACATCTGCTTGAGGATTTGCAGTCACTCGACAATCCTTACCACTGTCCGCATGGACGCCCGATCACAGTCGAGTTTACGAAAACGGAGATAGAAAAACGCTTTGGACGCATTGTCTGATTGCCGCGTGCCGGTCATCGCCGGACTGACTGCGTCAGGCAAGTCGGCGCTGGCCATGGACATGGCTGACCGTTTCGGCGGGGAAATTATCAATGCGGACGCCATGCAGGTTTATCGCGGCTTTGATATCGGCACGGCGAAACCGACACAAAAAGAACAGTCAGATGTTCCGCACCACCTGATCGACATTCGTGATGCACGCGAAACGTACAGCGTCGCCCACTACGTGAAGGATGCTGTTGCCGCCATTCGGGCCGTACTCGAAAAAGACAGGATTCCGATTGTCTGCGGCGGCACCGGCCAGTATACAACGGCACTTCTGAACGGGACGCGTTTTTGGCCATTGCAGATTCCAGCGTCGATCGAGCAAGAAGTTGACCACATGATAGCCGAGTACGGCTTCACCGGCTTGCTGGAACACATCAAGTCCCTCGATCCGGCAACGGCCGCCAAATTATCCATACGGGATGAAAAGCGCATTCGGCGTTTCTTTCAGGTGTTTAATGCAACCGGGATGACGCGTACCGAAATGAATGACTGGTCGAATCAGGGAAAACCGCAGTTCCAGTACCGGCCGCTTTGTCTCGTACCGGAGCAGCACGTACTGACTGCACAAATTGAAGCACGAACGCGCGCCATGTACAGCGCCGGCCTTGTCGCAGAAACAAAAGGTCTCCTTGAGCAATTCGGCGATCCCGCACTGATTCCATTCAGCGGAATCGGTTACCGTCACACCGTGTCATATCTGCAGGGGCAGATATCTGACAGAGATATGCTTGATCTGACGATTCGTGACACGAGACGTCTCGCCAAACGCCAGCGAACCTGGTACAGGCATCACGATCATGGTCCCATGGCAGGAAGCCTGAATGAAGCAAAATCCGCTTATTTGTCGCTGATGGAGACCTGATGCTGCGAATTTTCAGTGTCACTTAAAATAATCTGCTCCCGGCCGCCTAAAATATATCCAATTAATGAAATTGGGGGAGCACCATTACCATGCGAGACACAAAGCGAATTGAGGACATTTATCTGAATTATCTGCGCCGGTCGAATATTGAAGTCAGTTTCCAGATGGCCGATACACGCCGGATCAAAGCCCTGATCGTTGCCTTTGACCAAAACAGCATCGTCATCGATGTCAACGGGACACAGCAATTGCTCTATAAGACCCAGATCGCACAGATAGAGCCTGAGCAGGTGGTGTCGTATATTTTTAATGACCGCTATTTGCCTGATCACTCATACATGAGCGCGCCATACACCTCGCACTACACCTAATATCAGGCAGCCTTCCTGATCGAACGGAATCGTTTTGTAGCTGGGGTTTTCTGGCTTCAGTACCGTACGGCCCTGTTCCCGGGCCAACGTTTTGACTGTGGCTTCATCATCGATCAGGGCGACAACAATGTCACCGTAATCGGCACCGGCCTGCTTTTTGACAAAAACGTAATCACCATTCAGAATGCCGGCGCCGATCATGCTGTCGCCTGTGATTTCAAGCGCAAACATATGTTCCGGCTCCGTATAGAATGCAGCAGGGACGGGGAGATAGCTGTCAATGTTCTCCTCGGCCAGAATCGGCACGCCGGCGGCGACCCGCCCGACGAGCGGAATGTGATCCACCTTTTGCTGTTCAAACGCGGCAATCGTCAGAGCGCGTCGCTTGCCGGCCTCCATATCGATTCGGCCGCTGTCCCGCAAACGTTTTAGGTGCGCGTGAATCGTGGATGTCGAACGAATGCCCGTGCCTTTGCAAAGATCACGCACAGTCGGCGAAAAACCGTTCGTTTTGATGTATTCCGTAATATAGTTGTAGACGAGCTCGACCGTGTCATCGACGTTGGCCTTCGTGAATTTGCGTTTGGTCATGCCGTTACCTGCTTTTTTTTTCATCCTAACAAAGCGATCCTTGTTCGTCAAACAATAGTTCGTTTTTCCTCTGTGATTGCAGAACCGGTCAAGCGGAACCGCATCTATCGGTTATAATAATTGCATGCGTAGTGAAACCGATCTGCCAAGAGCATCAGATCCCGAACAAAACGAAGCCGGCGGCGTCCGTCGGGCCAGACTGAACCTTACACCCGCCCGTGACAGTGCGTCGCATCAGGCGGCGTCCGGCGGCAGCACCACACCGTTAAATGCGGCAAATGCAGACCGTCCGCATGAACCAGCCATGCCAACGGATGTTTCTAATCGCTCCCACAGCAACACAACAAAGCAGGCAGCGACACGGACGAAGCGCAAGGGGCGCTTATCGAGCGTCGGATTGTCAAAAGCAGGTCAGCTCACTTTGGCTGATCAGCGCAAACTTGGCGCGCGCATATACCATTTGAAAAGTTACACAACGGTTGGCAAAATCAACCGCAAATTTCATCAGGACAAAAGACAGCAGCTGTTGCGAAACATTCTCGCGCTGGTGATGCTGATCGTCATCCTTGTCATTATTTTCGTGGTGTACAATCCGATCCGCGACATTGTAGACGTGCGCAAGATGCTCGGCATCAACAGTCCGTTTATGTCGATTCCGACAGAGACCGTCAACCAGACGGAGGCGCCGCCGATATTTGACTGATCACATAAAAAGCGCTCTCCAACTTCGCAAAATTATTATTTTGCGAAGTTGTATTCAGGATTCCGATTCGTCGAGCTGATTTGCTTCTTCTTCATCCTCCGGCAAAACAGTTGCATCTTCCTCATCACCGGTCAGCACGAAACCTTCAAGGAGTTCATTGGCCTTGTTCCAGTCGTCCTCCGGCACGAAAAAATCGTCGGCGTACAGACTTTGCCCGGCAAGCACGCGCAGGTAATCCCCCGCGCCTCTCGAGCGAACCTTAAAGGCAATGCCGGCATCCTCCAGGAGCGCGCGAAACAACCCCTTTTCATACGCATTGTAGGCCGTTTTCAGTTTTTTGTATCCATGGTCCAGCATCACGTATTCCTTACCACCAATTCAGGTTCGATCACGATTTTTTCACTTTCTTTCAACGGTTCTTCGCTGTCAATACGCCGGATCAAGGCATCGATAGCCGCCTGCCCCATCGAATCGCGCGGCTGACGCACGCTTGACATGCTGATGGTCGGCAACTGCGAGAAAAAGACGTCGTCATAACCGATCAGTCCGATTTCATCGGGGAGATTGTAATTCTGTTCGCGCAGGTATTCCAGCGCACCAAGCGCAATATAGTCATTGCCGCAGAAGATTCCATCCGGCGGGTTCGCGCCTTTCATCAGCAGCTTTGCGCGTTCGTATCCGCTCTCGGCGTTATATCCGCCGAAGCTGATTAAGTGCTGATACAGTTTCATGTTATTCGTCTGGAGCGTCTTCTGGAATGACAGAAGACGCAGCTGATTTGCCGGCGATGTGTCGGTGCCGCCGATAAAGGCTATGCGCCGAAACCCTCTGTTGATCAGATTTTGCACTGCCAGCTGTGTTCCCTTCTTATGATCAACCTCGATATAGGTAGCCTTGTCTTCGGAAGGATGCCAGAACGCCACAATCGGCACATCTGCTCGTTCGTACGTGCCCGTCGCGTAGTAACCGGTCGGCTTGATGATGATGCCGGCGACGCGCTGTTCCATCATGACCTGCAGCTGGTGCTGCTCATTGGCCGGATCCCAGCCGCTGTTGATGATCATCGTTGAATACCCCGCCTGATGGGCGATCATGCTGACCGATCGCGCCAGGTCGGCGAAGAATGGATTCGAGACATCCGGTACGATCAGGCCAATGATGGTCGAGCGCTTCAGTACGAGTGAACGTGCGATCACATTCGGCCGATATCCCATTTCCGCCGCGAGTCTCGTGATCTCGGCCCGCGTCTTCTCGCTGACGTCTTTCTTGTTGTTCAGCGCACGTGATACAGTCGCATATGAGACGCCTGCCTCTTTTGCAATATCCTTAATTGTTATCATCTTGTCCTCCCGACGTGCCAGATGTGACCTGCCTCACAAATGCAGTTAAATCGTCGAGCGCATGCTCGCGATTCGATTCGTTGAAAATTTCGTGCCGCGCATCTTCGTAAACGATCGTCTGCACATTCATGCCCCGCCGTTTCAAATCGGCTGCAAATCGTGTGACACCCGGTCCGTAAAGCGGATCATCGCTTCCGGACATGATCAGATAGGCAGCCTGACGGTTCATTTTTCCAATTGTGTCGGCTCGGTTCATGCGGATCATCCAGCTGAGCAGATCCGAAATGGCCGACACGGTTAACGGAAATCCGCAGAGTTGATCCGCATTGTATCGGCGTACCGTTTCCGCATCGCGGGACAGCCATTGATTACCTGCCCTCAGTTTGCCGTAACCGCTTTGCAGCAAACGATTCATGAACAAAGACACGTGTCGCGGACCGTACAGACGGGACAGCCCATTTGCCAGCACGCGCCCCGCTTTGCTCATGCCGTTCTTCCCTGTCGTACCGCTCAGCACGCAGGCAGCGATACCGGCCGGATCACTGGCCATAATCAGGCGGGCAAGAAAAGAACCCATCGAGTGTCCCAGCAGCAAGATTTTGCTCGTCGGAAAATTGCCTGCGATAGTCCGGATTATCGTGCGGATATCGGCGAGTACTTTGTAATCGCCGCCGGTATCGGCAAAATGACCGAGCCTTTTCGTTTCGGCTGCCTGAAGTCCATGACCGGGCAAATCGAACAGGACGACACCGACGCCAAGCGAAAGCAGTCGATCCTTCACCGCTTCATAGCGGCCGCTGTATTCGGCCATGCCATGAATGACAATGACGACAGCATCGGGTGCACCCGGTTCCGGCGTATGCAAAACGGCCTGAAGCGGCTGGCCGCTCAATGTAGTTGACCACATGTACAAACGCTGAACGGCGATAATCTTTACCTCTTTTCAATGTACCCCTGACGATACAGGAGTTCAGCTGTCAAAATCGCACCGCCTGCCGCACCGCGTACCGTGTTGCTTGACAGGCAGGTAAATTTGACGTCGTAGATCGGGTCGTCACGCAGCCTGCCGACGGTGATCCCCATGCCATGCCTTGACATCGCATCAAGACGGGGCTGCGGCCGATTGTGATCGTCGATGTAGCGAATGAACGGATTTGGTGCGGAAGGCAGCTCCAGAGCCTGCGGCACGCTCGAAAACTCGCGCCAGTGCATCAGGATTTCATTCTGGTCAATCGTGCGGCGAAATTTCACAAATACGGCAGCCGTGTGGCCTTCCAAAACCGGCACGCGATAGCACTGTGCAGAAATCACCGGTTTTTTCGCGAGCTCAATGTGGTCACCCGCAAAGTCGCCCCAGATCTTCAACGGTTCAAGTTCACTCTTCTCTTCTTCTCCCGAAATAAAGGGGATCACATTTTCCTGCATTTCCGGCCACTCGCCGAGCGTCTTCCCTGCCCCCGACACCGCCTGATACGTTGCCACAAAGACATACTCCGGCCCGTATTCCATAAGCGGAGTCAAGGCCGGGACATAACTTTGGATTGAGCAGTTTGGCTTCACAACGATAAAACCGCGTGCCGTGTTCAACCGTTTCTTCTGCGCTTCCAGAAGCTGCAGATGATCGGCGTTCACTTCCGGCAAAATAACCGGAACATCGGGTGTCCAGCGATTCGCTGAATTATTGGAAATGACCGGCACCTCCCGCATCGCGATGGCCTCTTCCAGCGAAATCAGCGGTTCTTTTTCCATATCGACGGCGCAGAAAACAAGATCCGACTGGTTGCTGAAGCGGTCGATGTCAGCGGTGCTCATTACCTCGAGCGATGCGACACTTTCGGGGATAGGGTCTTCCATTTTCCAGCGCCCGCTGACCGCTTCGGCATACGTCTTGCCGCGTGACCGCGGTG
>DUPJ01000115.1 GCA_012838355.1 Clostridiaceae bacterium | reverse complement strand
AGCCGGCCGGATCTCGATGTAAAGGACGGCGCCTATACGTACAGAGGACATCCGGTGCGCCGAATCACGAACTGGGATACGCCGGCGGCACCGTATGAGGAGGCGCATTGTCTCGATTTTTACGGCGGCGATCTGTATGGCATTATCGACAGCCTCGACTATCTGCAGTCGCTTGGAGTCAGCGCACTATATCTGAATCCGATATTCTGGGCACCATCGGCGCACCGCTACGACGCACTCGATTTCGACTATGTCTGTCCGCATCTCGGCGGCAATGAAGCGCTCGCTGCGCTGACCCAGGCGCTGCACGAGCGCGGCATGCGCCTGATGCTCGATATTTCGGTGAACCACGTCAGTTCGGATGCCAAATGGTTCAACCGGGATCACGTGTTCTTTCCGCCCGAGACGGGCGCTTACAGCAATGCCGGCGCGCCTGAGCGGGATTTCTTCTTTTTCGATGCGGACAATAATTACCATCGCTGGGCCGGAGTGGAGACCATGCCGACGCTCAATTACGCGTCACCGGCACTGCGCCGGCGCATCTACGGTGCACCGGACGCCGTCCTGAAAAAGTGGCTGCGGCCCCCCTTCAGCATCGATGCCTGGCGCTTTGACGTGGCCGACGTCATGGCCAGAAGCGAACATGCCGATGTGTACAGGGAGGTCTGGCGGGAGATTAATCGAGAGCTGAAAGCGGTGAACCCGGCTGTCATTCTGCTTGCTGAAGAGTGGACGGACAGCGCATATATGCTTGAGGGTGACGCCTGGGATTCCGTGATGAACTATTTCGGCTTCGCCCGGCCCGTGCGCGAATTTCTCGGTGAAGGCGATCTGTTCAGCGTGAGGAACGAGACGCTGGCGGAGGTCAAATCAAGCATGACTGCGGTACAGCTGAAAGCACGCATCGAGCAGTTCTGCGCCAAAATGCCGCACGTCGTTGCCGGACAGCTGCTGAACCATCTGAATACCCACGATACACCGCGGCTGCACAATAATCCGCAGGTCAGCCGAAACGCGCTGCTCGGTGCGATCACGCTGATGTTTACACTGCCCGGCATGCCCTGCATCTACTATGGCGACGAAAAGCTTCTGGACGGCCGTCCCGACGACGTGGACGGTGCACGCTATCCGATGGATTGGACAGATGAAGGCGATTTATCTCAGGATAAGCGTGAGCAGATGGTGCGCTACCGCCGTCTGGCTGAGCTGAAGCAAACATCCGATGTCCTGATCAACGGCGGCTTCAGAATCGTTTATGCGAAGGGCCGTGTGCTCGCAAGTGCCCGTTTTACAACGCAAGAAATGCTGCTGACTGTCTGGTCGACAGAAGCGATGAACCATCAGGCGGACATCAATATGGCCGCTTTCGGGTTTGCCGGATTTGACGATTTAACTGAGCTTTTCGGACTCGAAACAGATGCGTCGATACGGGGAGAGCGACTGTGCGTCACCGTGCCGCCGCACGGCAGCTATTTACTGCACCTCCGACGCAAGGTACGTGCCGATAATGAGGCAAGTGTTTAATCTCGACATGCGATTGACGCCAGACCGTGCTGCCTCAGGCAAGTGCTTCGCCTGCAGCACGACCGGCTGCTTCCGGAGGTGTGTGGTGAACGCACGCGACGAAGTGATCCGGCGATACTTCCAAAAGCGGCGGTATGCCGCGGCGACAGCGCGCTTCACATTCGAAACAGCGATTGGCAAAGCGACATTCGTCGGGGAGATTGATCGGGCTCACCACTTCGCCCTTGAGCGAAATGCGTTCACGTTTATGTCTCAAGTCCGGCACGGGAATGGCCGACAGAAGTGCGCGTGTATAAGGGTGCAGCGGGTTGTTGAACAGTTCTTCGGCCGGCGCTTTCTCGACGATGGAGCCTAAATACATCACGGCAATATCATCGGAGAAATGGTTGACCACGGATAAGTCGTGGGTGATGAATATGTAGGTCAAATTCATCTTGTTCTGCAGTTCCTTCAGCAGATTGAGAATTTGGGCCTGAATCGAGACGTCAAGCGCAGACACCGGCTCGTCACAAACGATCAGCTTCGGCAATACCGCCAATGCTCTGGCGATGCCGATGCGCTGTCGCCGTCCGCCGTCTAGTTCGTGCGGGTAGCTGTTGATCAGCCGTTCAGCCAATCCAACCGTTTTCATGAGTTCCAGAACTCGTTCTTCAACTTGTTTTTTATCTGTCAGAATGCGGTTTACGCGTATCGGTTCGGAGATCGTTTGACTGATCGTTTTTTTCGGATCCAAGGAAGAAAACGGATCCTGAAATATGATTTGCATGTCTTTGCGCACCTTGCGCAGTTTGTTGCCTGACAATTTCGTAATATCGACGCCATCGAATATTACTTGTCCCGATGTATGCTCAAGCAAACGCAGAATGGTTCTGCCCGCTGTCGATTTTCCGCATCCTGATTCACCGACTATGCCGAGTGTTTTGCCTTCGCGGACATCGAAGCTGATGTCATCGACAGCATGAAGCATACCGCTGTTTGTCTTGAAGTATTTCTTCAGATTCCTGACTTGAAGTATTGCCTCTGCCATGCTCAGATTCTCCTTTTTATGTGAAAGCCTTCTTGTTCGTAAGCCAGGCAGGCCACTTTGTGTGTTGGCCCAGCCGGAACAAGGTCTGGATTGCGCGTCTTGCATTCCGCCAGGGCGTATTCACATCGAGGTTCGAATGGACATCCGGGAGGCGGATCGGTCGGGTCCGACATCAGCCCCTTGATTGGCTTCAGCATGGCCGTGCGGTTATAGATGTTCGGCAGGGAATTGAACAATCCTTCTGTATAAGGATGCTTAGTCCTGTTGAATACGTCTTCCAGCGTTCCCTGTTCGACAATATGGCCCGCGTACATGACGGCGACCACATCACAAACTTCGGCGACGATGCCGAGATCATGCGTAATCATGATCATCGATGTATCGTATTTTTCCTTGAGTGTAGTCATCAGTTCCAGCACTTGCGCCTGAATCGTCACGTCCAGCGCAGTCGTCGGCTCATCCGCTATGAGCAGCTTCGGATTGCAGGCCAGCGCGATCGCAATGACAACGCGCTGTTTCATGCCGCCTGAAAATTCATGCGGATAGTCACCGGCACGACTGCCAGGAATACCGACGAGCTCTAGCATTTCGCGTGCCCGTTTCATCGCATCGCGTTTATCAAGATGTTCATGAATCTGAAGACTTTCCGCAATCTGTTCTCCGACTGTGAATACGGGGTTCAAGGCCGTCATCGGATCCTGAAAAACCATTGAAATGTCTTTGCCGCGCACGTCATCCATTTTGGCTGACGGCATGTTCAGGATGTCGCGTCCGTCGATCGTCAGACGCTCGCACTCGACCACGCCGGGAGGATCAGGCACGAGCCGCAGCATGGCCAGGGCGGCAGTCGTTTTTCCTGCCCCCGTTTCCCCAACTAAGCCAAGCGTCTCCCGATAACCCAGCTGAAGATCGATACCATTGATTGCATGGACGATTCCGTCTTCAGTTTCGTACCGGACAACCAGGTTTTTTACATCCAATATCAATTTAGCGGTGTGATCACCCATTTAAATGCTCCTCATCAACTCTTCAGTCTAGGATCCAGCGCATCTCGCAGTCCATCTCCGATAAGGTTCAGCGACAAGACTGTCACCATGATGGCCAGGCCGGGGAACAGCGTCATGTAACTGTGGTCGCGAATAAAGATTCTTCCCGCCGAAAGCATGCTGCCCCATTCAGGAGCAGGAGCCGGTACGCCTAATCCGAGAAAGCTGAGCTGAGCCGCAGATATGATTGCCGAGCCGACACGCAGCGTTGCCTGTACGATAATTGGCGATAAACTGTTGGGCAAAATATGCGTGACGACGATTTTCCATTCAGGTACGGCAATGGCGCGTGCCGCTTCAATATATTCTTCGTTCCGCACGGTGAGCACTGCCGCACGAGCGACACGGATAAAAGGTGCTGTGCTGGCCACGCCGACAGCAATCATTAAGTTAAGGGTGCTCTTGCCCAAGGCAGACACGACAGCGATGGCCATGAGTACACTTGGGATGGATGAGAGGATGTCGCATAATCGCATCATGATGTTCTCAAAGGCCCCGCCGATATAACCGGCGGCAGCACCGAACGTCACGCCAAAAACTAAAGCAAACAGCACGGCGACGACGCCGACTGCCAAGGAGTAGCGTGCACCATAGCAGACTCGCGCGAAAATATCGCGTCCCATTTCATCTGTCCCGAACCAGTGGTCGGCTGAAGGCGGCTGACGCCGTTCCCGGATGTTGTTTTGGATGATATCCGTGTTGTAATCAAAAATAATCGGGGCTGCGAGAGCGACTCCAATAATGATGATCAGCAGGACGAGTCCGGCAATCGCGCCTTTGTTTTTGCGCAATTGACGCCAGACAGAGGCCCACGTGCTGCGCTTTTTGAATGTCTTTGACACGAGACGCGCCTGTGTCGTTGAAAGGGAAGCCGATTCAGTCGAAGAGGCAGCTGGCGTCGGCATTTTTTTCAAGTCCTTTTCCATAACTTAAACCCCTTCTTTGCGTATTGAGACTTTATGCGCGGATCGACGTACGCATAAACGATGTCGATCAACAGATTCGTAATGGTGACAAGCATGGTTGTCATGACTAAGGCGCCGGTAACGGTCGGTATATCACGCTGTTCTATGGCGTCAACGACGAGCCGGCCAACACCGGGCCAGGCAAAAACGGTTTCGACGAGAACCGATCCGCCCAGTACATTGCTGAACTGCACGCCAAATACTGTGATGATCGGAATCAGGGCGTTGCGCAGCGCATGCTTGCGGATGACCTTGCGTTCAGTAACGCCCTTTGCCCTCGCCGTGCGCAGAAAATCCTGTCTCACAACATCGAGCATGGACGATCGTGTGGCGCGGGTCATAAAAGCCGCCAGGCCAGTCCCGTTTGTTATGGCCGGCAGAATTATGCTGCGCAAGCCGTCTTCATACCCGGCTGACGGGAACCAGCCGAGCCTGAGTGAAAATAGCAAGATCAAAAGTAATCCTAGCCAGAAGTTTGGCATGGAAAGACCAAGCAAAGCCAGGACCATCGACACCGCATCTCGAATTGAGTTCTGGTTGACGGCGGCGATGATCCCGAGCGGTATTGAAATGACCAGCGCAACAACCATGGATGCGGCTGCCAGTTTAAGCGTGTTTGGCAAGCGCATCATATAGGTTTGCATGACGTCCCGCTTTGAAACATAAGATGTACCGAGGTCGCCTTTAATCATTCCGCCCACATAGCGAAAATATCGTTGAATGAGCGTCCCATCGAGTCCCAATTCGATGCGCGCTGCTTCAATTTGTTCTTGTGTTGCGTCGGCACTGACGACTGAATAGACTGGATCGCCTTCGGCTGCGTTCATGATGGCAAAAATGATAAACGCGACACTTAGCAGGACGGGGATCAGCATCAGCAGTCGTTCAACTATATATCGAGACATGCGATTCTCCTCGAGTGACGGTCACCCTTAAAAGCGGCTTCTGGACAAAAAAACGGCGGGAGAGCCATACGGCTCTCCCGCTTGTCGGAAAAATTACTGCTCCAGGAAGACATAGCGATAATCATGTTTCGCTGTGCCGTTCCATCTAACGCCGCCCAATCCTTCTTTTATACCGACATTAATATATGACGTCGCAATCGGAATAATGGGGACGATCTCGTTCAGGTATACCTCGATGTCGTTGTACATGGCCTCGCGTTTTTCAACATCCAGTTCGACGAGCGCTTCATCGATCATGCGGTTGAATTCTGCGTCCTTCATGTTGGCCCGGTTCGAGCCGTTTTTGACGAGTTTGCCGTCCTGTTCAAACGATCCATACTGATTTCTCAGCGTGTAGTCAGTCCCGAGATTATCAGTGAACTGATAGAGGCAGAAGTCGTAATCGAGAGCGGCGTCATTGAGAATGCCTTTCAACGCGGCCGTTTCCAATTTAATCAGCTCCAGCTCGATTCCAATTTTGGCCAAATCCTCTTTGAGAATGAGTGCCATGTTTTCTTTAGCCGTATCGTTGTAAATTACACGGAAACTGAGATCACCAGGTTCATACGCTGAATTCGCCAACGCTTCCTTGGCTTTTTCAATATCGTATTCATACGGCTGCAAATCATCGTACCAGCCGAACTGATCGCGGTTAATCCAGTGGTCGTGCACAAATCCTTCACCGTTGTAGCCGATTTCAATCATGGACGCTTTATCGGTTGCATGAGCGATCGCTTTGCGTACATTCACATCGTCCAGCCCTTCACGCTCATTATTAATGGCGAGATAGAGCATGACAAAGTTTGGAATTTTGACTAATTCCAGATCTTCATCTTCTTCAATATAGGTGAGGTCCGTTGTGAGCGGGTCAATGCAGACTTCGATCTCACCGGTCTGCAATGCGATCAAGCGGGACGATTCTTCTTTTATCAGGCGGAAAACAATTTTTTGAGTCGGGGGTTCTTCGCCGTAAAAATGTTCAGATTTAACGAATGAAATCTGGTCGCCCGGCGTCCATTCTTCTACAGCGTAAGGGCCGGTTCCAATCTGGTAGCCGAATTCATCATCGTTGACAAGGTCTTCCGACAAGATCGACATGCTTTGATGTGCCAGAAGCATCAGGAAGTCTTGCGAAGGCTTGCTGATCACGACTTTGGCATGCGTATCGTCAATGACTTCGACTTCAGTGACAAGTTCCACCTTGGCTTTCGTAAATGACGAGTCTTTGGCACGGTCAAAGGTGAACTTTATGTCGTTTGCCGTGCAAGGTGTTCCGTCTGAAAAGGCAACATTTTCCGGAATCGCAAATGTGAATTCCAGCCCGTCGTCCGACATGGTCCACTCTTTTGCCATGCCCGGAATGATTTCATTCGTTTCAGGGTCTACTTCAACCAGCGTTTCGTGTGTGAGTGTAAAGGCCATCATATTGGCATCAGTATTGGACCCCTGCGGATCAAGTGTTGTGATGTCATTGGCAACGCCAATAATGATTCTGTCTTTATACTCACCCGATGCGTCAGGCGTTTCCGATTCCACTTCGGCATCAGCATCGTCTGTCGCCTGTTCTTCTTCCTGCTCCACTTCAGCGTCTGTAGGCTGAGCATCAGTCGGCACGTCTGTCTCGTTTGTCGATGATGGCGAACAACCCAGAACGCCCAGCATGATCGACATGCAGAGCAAAATTGCTAACACTGTTCTCACTTTTGTCATGACGGACTCCTTTATGTACTGTCATTCATATTGCTGGCTGAGCCGCTTGCCGGCTCAGCCGATTCACAAAATTATACGGCAAAAATCAGGGCATTTCAGGTATTATGGCAAATCAGGTTGCTCATATCAATACAAAACAACGCTGCAAATTGAAATGATTTTGTCGGAGTGGTTCAAGCACTGGAAGTTCAGGGATGGGTCAGCGGCCAAATGCATGACATTTCGGGCAAGACGGCTTGAAGCAGGCTTGGCCTTTTCATGTCTTATATTTGATTGATCAATCGGTTAAACAGGTTGAAATGGTTGTGTTTTTAATGACAACAAGGCAAGATATTCACGATCTCGATCGGTTTCAAAGGACGCATCGCTTTGCTTCACAAACAGGCGGCACATTTTGAGTCGGAGTCGGCATTAAGGAGCTCTGCAGCATGAAGTTAAATCATTTGCGTTACTATTTTACGCGCATTTACACAAATGATGAGATGGACCGGATACTGACTTCCATGTTTGCAGAAGGGCTTGTTCTGGAAAGCTGCAAGGGGAATTATTTGTTTTTCAAACGCAAACAGATGGACAAAGCGCGTATGCAGACGATCACCATTCAAAGCAGCGGGCGAATACCAGATGAAGACCCGGATGTGAAAGAATATATCCAATACGCATTGCAGCAGGGGTGGCGGCTTCTCTGTATCGGTTCGGTTGAAAGCCTGGTGCCGATGCGGCGCCGGCTCTACTTCTTTACTCAGGATGCGACGGCGGCGCCGATGCCGCCTGATGCGTCAGCCGGTTTTTTCGAGGCGAATCGAGCGAAAAGTGTGACTTTCCGCTGGATTTTGTTCTGGGGCATGCTCATGTTTGCCGTGCTGTTTACGTCCGTTCCATTTATGACTGCTGAAGGAATCGCACTGCCGCTGCTGCTTTTGAGCGTATCACTAACCGTATTGACGGCCGTTTCAGTCGTGATGCATTTTAACCGGCGTGCTGCCTTGCAAAACGTGATCAGCGGTGACGACGTTCCGTCGTTTTTGACTCGCCGGCTGAGGTTATTGGAAAAAATAATGGGCGTCGGCTTTGTTCTTTTGATTATCGGCATGATCGCGCTGCTGTTCAGCTGAACCGCGATCGTGCGGAGAACAGGACCGAATGCAGATTTTAAAAACGCCTCGGCGAGTTCGTCGGGCCATGCGAACGTTGAAAGGGGAGTAAAATGAAAAAACCGGCCATAAGCAGGGACGAAGCTCTGCAGCTGTTGAAAAAATACAACAGGGAACCGTTCCACATCCGGCACGCGCTGACAGTTGAAGCTGTCATGGAGCAGTTCGCTCTGACCTATGCGCCGGGCGAAACTGCGTACTGGGCCATGGTCGGACTGTTGCACGATATTGATTTCGGTTCGTTTCCCGAGCAGCACTGCCGGAAAGCACCCGAATTATTGCGTGACGGCGGTGTCGACGAGCAGATGATCCGCTCGATCGTCAGCCATGCGTACGGAATTTGTTCCGATGTCGAACCTGTCCTGGAAATGGAGAAAATTCTATTCGCCGCCGACGAGCTGACCGGACTGATCGGGGCGGCTGCGCTGATGCGGCCGTCGAAAAGCGTCCAGGATATGGAACTGTCCAGCCTGAAAAAGAAGTACAAGGACAAGCGGTTTGCGGCCGGCTGTTCCAGAGAGGTGATCGCGGCCGGTGCCGAACGGCTCGGCTGGACGCTCGATCTACTTCTGGAGCGCACGCTGGCGGCCATGAAGGCAGCGGAAGCCGGAATCGAAGCTGAAGTCGAACGGCACACATAATGGTCGGGACGATAGTCAATACGGCGGCCGTTCTGGCTGGCGGCGCTGTCGGACTGCTGCTCAAAAACGGTCTGAAACCGCGCTTTTCGGAAATCCTGATGCAGGCGCTCGGTGCTGCGACGATGTTCATCGGCATTTCGGGCGGACTTCGCGGCCTGCTTCAGATCAGCGGCGACCGGCTGGAAACGGCCAATACGCTGCTCATGATTCTGGCTCTGGTGCTCGGTGCCCTGGTCGGTGAAGCCGTCAATATTGACCGTGCCATGAATCGCCTGGGTGATTTTGTGAAGCGAAAGACCGGAGCCACTGACAGTGAAAACACGTTTGTTCAGGGGTTTGCCACCGTTACGATCATCATCTGCACAGGTGCCATGGCGATTGTCGGCTCATTTCAGGACGCGCTCCTGAACGATCCTTCCATGCTGTTTGCAAAGTCCGCGCTTGATGCCGTGATCGTGGCCATTTTTGCGGCGGCACTCGGTCCGGGCGTGCTCTTTGCCGCCTTGCCGCTCTTCCTGTATCAGGGCGGACTGACCCTGCTGGCCGGCTGGATCAAGCCGATCCTGTCCGAGGCCATGATCTTCAATCTTTCCTTTGTCGGTTCGCTGCTCATCTTCCTCATCGGCGTCAATCTCCTGTTCGACAAAAAAATCCGCGTCGGCAATTTCCTCCCGGCTCTGCTTTTTGCGATCCTGCTCCCGCTCCTGTTCCAGTTTTAGCGCTTGCGTCAGGCGGTTGGGTTATATCCGCGAACGTACGTTACTGTTCCGGCCGTCTGGGGGGACAGAACTTGAATTTTTTGGAGATCACGCGTACTTTGGGGACAGAACTTGAATACACCGCATTGCGCAGGAAGGAGAAGCCGATGGCGAGAGCTGCAAGAGAAAAGAACATGTTTGGCGTGTACTACATCAGCCAGCGGGCAGATGAGGGTTATACCATTTTTCGGAACGATGCCGATCGCGATCAATTTGTCGTCGCGCTGCAGGATGCCATTAACCAGTATCCGAGCGAACTTCTGGCCTACTGTCTGGTTGATCCGACCGTGTACCACCTGATCGTGCGCTTCCATGGCGGGGATATCTCACAGTTCATGGCCAGCCTGAGCATCCGCTTTGCCAGAGCAACCGACCGGAGCGGCCTGTTTCGCGACCGTTTTCACAGTGAGCTCCTGGACACTGAGGACGACATCCATGCTGTGCTTGACCGTCTTGAGGAAAAGGGCAAAAAATCGAAAGAATGGAACAGCTTCTGCCAGCTGGACCGATTGCGCGGACGGACGAGCGCACTGCGTGTCTCTCTCGACCGCCCAAGTTCGTTTGAGATCAGCAACCGTTCCTGCATCGCCTCGGTCAAAGGCCTCAAAATCTGGCTCGAGACATCGCTTGAACAGGAAGGTCTCAGCATGGACGACATTCTGGAGGACAGAGCGCTGCGCAACGAATGGGTCTATAAAAGCCGCCGCATGTCGTGTCTGACCCTGAAGGAACTGGGCGGCGTGTTCGGCGGTATTTCAGAATCCATGGTCAGCAAAATCATAAAACAAGGAGTACATCGTGCTTGAACTACATCTCAATCTGACACCGGAAAATGAAACGGAGATACAGGGACCTGTCACGCCCGATCCCAGGCGAACGTACGACACCCTGATCGTTGGTGCAGGCCCCGCCGGGCTTAATGCGGCCCTTTATCTGAAGCGGAAGGGACGCGATGTGGCCGTTTTCGGCGATAAGGTCGGCGGTCAGATGCTGAACACATCATCGGTTGAAAACTATATCGGCACCGGCCAGAATTCCGGTTACGATCTGTCGCAGCAATTTTCCCGCGATGTCGAGCGGATGGGCATTCCCGTTTTGTCCGGATACCGCATCGAAAGCTGGCGAATGTCAGACGACGGCTTTGCGCTGACTGCCGATAACAAGACGGTTTACAAGGGACGCACCGTCCTGATCGCGACCGGCTCGAACCCGCGTCACCTCAATATTCCCGGCGAATCGGCGTTTGCCGACAAAGGGGTGAGCTACTGTGCCATCTGCGACGGACCGCTGTTCGGCAACAAGCGGATTGCCGTAGCCGGGGGCGGTAACGCCGCCGTTGAAGCCGCGCTCGACCTCGCGCGCATCGCGAAAGAACTGACGGTTGTGCAGAGAAGTCAGTTCAGGGCGGACGAGGTGCTTCTGAACGAGCTTCGCGCCATGGACAACGTGACACTGCTGACCGAAACGAGAATGGAAGCGATCGAAGGCGATGAGCACGTCGAAGGCATCCGGGTGTTTTCGAAACAGGATAACGAGATGCGTTATCTGCCGCTCGATGCCGTCTTTATAGAAATCGGACATGACCCGAACGTGGGACCGTTCGCAGGCGATGTACTGACTAATGACCGGGGCGAAATCATCATCGACGAGCATAACCGCACCAATATTCCGGGGATGTATGCAGCAGGTGATGTCGCCGAAACTATGTATAAACAGATCGTCATCGCGGCCGCAGACGGCGCGAAAGCGGCTCTGTCGATAAATAATGATTTGACAGCCGGCAAACCGCTGGCAGCGTACCAGAATGAGAGGATTTAACGCATGAAACTACTTAGTGATGAAAACAAAAAACAACTGAAAGAATTTTTCACTGGCCTTGAGCGCGACACGCACGTCGTCCTGTTCAATCGTCCGGATGCCCCGTCAGGCGAGGAAACGGCCGCTCTGCTGAGCGAAATGGCCGAGCTGTCCGACAAGCTCCATCTGGATGTCCGGGATCTCGAACTGGATGCCGATCTGGCCGCAGAATATAATGTCAAACTGGCACCTGCCTTTGTCATCCTGAACGACAAGAAAGAGTTCACCCGCATCCGTTTCAACGGTGTACCGCTTGGTCACGAGATCAACTCATTTCTGAGTGCGCTGCTCGAAGTCGGCGGCAATCCGCAGCCGATGCCGGCCGAGATGCTCGATCGCGTGAAGAAGATCGACAAGCCGGTCGACATCAAGGTGTTTGTCACCCTTTCCTGCCCGCATTGCCCCGGTGCCGTCCAGAAAGCGCATGCACTGGCGCTTGCCAACCCGATGATTCAGGCCGAAATGGTCGAGGCGCAGTCGTTCCCCGAAATGTCGCAGAAGTTTGGTGTCGGTTCAGTACCGCACACAGTCTTCAACGGTGCGGAGAGCATCATCGGCAATTACCCCTTTGAGGACTTCCTGGCCAAAGCGGAATCTGCCTGAGTCCCGATCCCTTTTTCCAGCACAGGGGCTGTCTCAACACGCGATCAAGTGCGGCGGGACGGCCTCTTTTATTGGGGGAGGAGGCGGCGATGCGCTACAATAAGGCATGGGCATTTTTCAGGGAGGAACGAGACAGTGATCGTCGAATCGAAGCTGTTCACACTGAAGGATGGCCGCTCGTGCCTGCTTCGTTCCGCGCGGATCGGCGATGCCGATAACCTGATTGCGTTCATGGTGCTGGCCGCGGCCGAATCCCCTTATCTGATCAGCTATCCGGATGAAATTTCGGTGAATGCGGAGTTTGAAGGTGCCCTGATTGAGCGCATCAGTCAATCGGCGGACGAGATGCTCCTGATTGCGGAGTACGGCGGCCGCCTGGCCGGCTTCGCGACGACGATGAAACGGACGTCCAGGCGGAAGGTGCGCCACCGCATCGAGATGGGCATTACAGTCAAAAAATCACTTTGGGGGAAAGGCATCGGTCGGCAGCTTATCCAAACCATCATTGAGGCATCAAGAGCAGGGGGGCTGGAGCAGATCGAACTCGGCGTCTTTGCGGGGAATGAGCGCGCGAGACGCCTGTATGAAGCGATGGGGTTTGTTGAAACGGGGTTTACGCCAAACGCCGCCAAACTGGATGACGGCACGGTCCTCGGTGAATACCGCATGATGCGCACTCTGACGGAATAGGAAACGCCCGGCAGAGCCGGGCGTTGCGCTTAATCCTTGACGATCACGCGCTTGCGGATGTCTTCCTTTGGCTTCGGTTCCGGCTCGGAACCGATGGCGCCAAACGGCATCTGGGCGTTCAGTTCCCAGTGGCCGGGCAGATCGAACAGCGCTTTGACCGCGTCATCAATTACGGGATTGTAGTGCTGCAAGGACGCGCCGATGTCTTTCTCGCGCAGTGCCGTCCACATGGCAAACTGGAGCATGGCGTTGGCCTGCATCGACCAGATGGGAAATTTTTCTCTGGAATACGGATATTTGTCGGACATGCGCTCTACTTTTTCCCGATCGAAAAAGAACAAAATGGTACCGTAGCCCGCTTTGAACGTATCGATTTTTGCGCGCTTGACCTTCCCGCCGAATACATCGAAGATCGTGTCCCAGAGAAGATCGTGCTTTTCGCCGAGAACGAGCACGACGTGTGCCGACTTCATGTTGACGGAGTCGGGGACGAGCTCCGTAACAGTATCGACAAGCTCAATCAGTGCCGTGTCCGTGATCGGAATCGCCTTCTCGATGTCATAATAGGAGCGTCGGTTCTTAATGGCTGCGACAATGCCACCGGTTTCCAGCGTGTTTTCTACTGTCAGCATCGCTAAATGCCTCTGGCCTCATCTTTTATGAAGGTGCCGTTTCGCAGATCGGCGAATGCCTGATTCAATTCTTCCTTTGTATTCATGACGATGGGCCCGCCCCAGGCCACCGGCTCCTTCAGCATGGTTGAGCGGAGGTAAAGGATCTGTGCCGGACCGGATTCGGCTTCGATTCTGACCGGGTCACCCTCGCTCATGCGGACTGCCGTCTTTTCCTCGACTTCTTCGCCGGAGATGACGACATTGCCTTCGAGCAGGAAGAAAATAACCTGATCTTCAGGCGGTGCCTCGAGCGTCAGTTCTGCCTGATCTGCGAGCGTGATGGCGTAAAAATCGATGCCGTGATGCTCGCCCTGGAATCCCCTGACGCCGTTGTACTCCCCCCCGATGACCGTGACCGTGCCGCCTTCAATCTCGACGACCGGCATCGTATCCTTTGTCAGCGAGTGGTATGCGGGCGGTTTCATCTTGTCGCTTTGCGCCATGTTCAGCCAAAGCTGAACGCCAAGCATCCGTTCGCTTGCCTGCGGCATTTCCTCATGCATGATGCCGGACCCGGCCGTCATCCACTGGACGTCGCCCGCATTGATCACTCCGGCGTTGCCGAGGCTGTCCTTGTGTGCCATCGCCCCCTGTGCCAGATAGGTGATGGTCTCGATGCCGCGATGCGGGTGCATCGGAAATCCGGCCAGATAATCGGACGGATTCGTCGAATCGAAGGAGTCGAGCATTAAGAACGGGTCGAATGCTTCCACCGTCTCCCTGCCCAATACGCGCACCAGGCTGACGCCGGCACCGTCCTTCGTGCGAAATCCCTTTACTTTTGATTTTACAGATCGTTCCATTTGTTGCCTCCAAATCTCATAAAGCACCTGACCATGAGCGCCTGTTCTTCTGAGGAGAACACGGCCAGATGTTCTTTGATGACGCGTTCATTTTGCGGAAATACTTCCTCGATCAGCGTGCGGCCCGCATCGGTCAGCTGCAGATTGCGTTTCCGCGCATCGTGTTTGTCCGGATGCGTTGTGATCAGCTGACGTTTTTCCAGGTTTTTCACGATCACCGGCATATTGCCGCTTGTCGTGAGAATGCGATTCTGAACTTGCCCCACAGACATGGGGCCTTTGCTCAGAAGCACTTCAAGCACGGCAAACTGTCCGCTCGTCAGGCCGTACTGCTTGTGGACCTTGTCGGTTGCCCGGGTAATGGCTTTCAGCACCCTGTTCATGCCGATAAATACTTTCATGTCCAAATCTGCCACGTACGCTCACGTCCTCGCATATCTCTAATTAAAGATAACATCACTGTAGCCGTTTCCGTTCACACTGTCAACGGACGAGCCAGGTTCGCGCGCAAAGTTGTCTGAATGTCAATGGGCGCGGAAGCGTTATCTCATCTACAATGTTCGAGAACAGCAAGATATGGAAGTGAAGCATGTATAGTATTGTCGCCCTCTTGACCGGTGTCGCGGTTTCCCTGATGGTTGTCGCCAACGGACAGCTGGCCGACCAGCTGAACCTGTACCGGGCAACCGTTCTGATCCATGTGATCGGACTGCTCGTGCAGTCCGTGATCATGGTATGGCGGCGAACGGACATGCGGCTGCGCCGTGGCCTGCCCCTGTTCGGCTATATGGGCGGCACGCTTGGGGTGATCACGGTCACCTTCACGATGTATGCTTTTGCAGAGCTGGGGGTCGCCCCGGTCATCGCACTGAACCTGCTCGGCATGACCGCGACCTCCATTCTTTACGATCAGTTTGGCTGGTCCGGCATGAGGCGCTATCCGTTTACGCGCTTCAAAGCCGTGTCTCTTGCGGTCTCCACGGCCGGCGTGATCATCCTTTTGCTGCCGTTCAGCCTGGCATCCGGCCTGGCCGTTCTGCTGGCGCTGCTGACGGGGACGAGTGCCGTCGTGTCGCGTACGCTGAACGCGCGTCTTCTGGGCTTTTACAATTTGCACCTATCCACGTTCTTCAACTACGTGACCGGCCTGCTGACGTCCGTCGTTTTGCTGGCGCTGCTTGAACCCGAGGCCTTTTTCAGCGAGTTTGCCTTTCAGTCGTCGAACTGGTTCATATACACGGGCGGGGCCATCGGGGCCATGATCGTCAGTCTGACCAGCGTCATCGTGGTGCGGCTGTCGTCTTATCATGTCACGGTGCTCACCTTTCTCGGCCAGTATTTCTTCGGACTCATACTCGACGCCATACTGGGCCGCATGCCGACCGTTCAGGCTGTCCTGGGCGGCATGGTGGTTCTTGCCGGACTGATGGTCAACACGCTGGAAAAGCCGAAGGCCAATAAATCAGGAACTTAACATATATTTTACAAAAATATACTTTGACAGGCGAAGTAACTACGATTATGATGGTCGTACCATAAGGCAGAAGCCGAAAGGAGACCGACTTGTCAATTACTTCGGATCTGATTCGCGGACATACCGACACGATCGTGCTGTCACAGCTGATGTCGGGCGACAGCTACGGCTACGAGATCAACAAGGTTGTGGCAGAGCGCACCGGCGGTGTGTTTGAGCTGAAGGAGGCGACGCTTTATACCGCGTTTCGGCGTCTCGAGTCGGCGCATCTGATCGAATCCTACTGGGGGGACGAACAGACCGGTGCCAGGCGCCGCTATTACCGGATTACGCCAAACGGCCGTGAGGCTTACAAACGCCTGTTAAATGAGTGGCAGATCGCAAAATCCATCCTGGAAACATTGATTCACGTCAAGGAGAGTCGCACATGAAGGAAAAACTGACAGAATATCTGGACCGTTTGTTTGACGAAACGCCGCCGACGAAACGGGCGGTTGAACTGAAAGAAGAAATGTACCGCAACATGCTTGAAAAGTATGATGATCTTCTGGCTGCCGGGCGCGAACCGCAGGATGCATTCGATCTGGTGATCGCCTCGGTCGGCGATCCGACCGAACTGTTCCGCAGTCTCGCCAATGAGGACCAGATCCAGCAAAATGCCGAGCAAAAAAAGCGGTCGGCGCTGCGCACGGCCATTGCGGTCATGCTGTACATCCTGTCCCCGATTCCCCTGATTACGCTCGCGGCACTTGCCGGGCAGCCGATAGTGGGACTCGTTTTGCTTCTCACGATGGCCGCCGTCGCAACCGGCATTCTTATATACGACTACATGTCGAAGCCGACATACAACGCAAAGGATGAGACGATGGTTGAAGAATTTCGCGCCTGGTCATCCGGGACGAAGCGCATCAAACAGACGAGGGACGCGGTGTCGTCTGCGCTCTGGAGCCTGACCGTGGCCATCTACCTGCTGATCAGTTTCAGTACCGGTGCGTGGCACATCACCTGGATCGCCTTTATTTTTGCGGCCGGTGTTCAGACCATGGTCAATCTGTTTTTTAATCTGAAAGGCAAGGATCAGTCATGAAGGCATCGACAGCGAAAATAATCCAGATCGCTGCCACAATCATCACCGTGCTCGCACTTTTGTTCATCGTTGTGCTTGTGGTTTCCCGGAGCAATTTGTTTGACCGCGGATTCTTCAGGCTGAGTTTGGGCGGTGAAGGCGGCGCATTCGAAACGAGCGGCAGTTATGAAGTGACGGAAGCGATTCAAAATGTCAGCGTGGAATGGATCAGCGGGCACGTCAGCATACTGCTTGATGACGGTGACACCATCCGCTTTGAAGAAGCGGCCAATCGGGCCATTGAAGAACAAGACGCCCTGTTTTATGAGACGAACGGAAACACGCTTTGCATAAAGTACACCAGGCCCGGATTCTCGCTCTTTAACTGGAATCGTCCGTCCAAGACACTGACCGTCTACTGGCCGCGCCAAGCTCTGGCGGCACTCTCGGACGTGCGCATCGAAACTGTCTCCGCCCCGATCGAAATCCCGGAGTTTGCGGTTCAGAATACGGTGCGGCTTGAGACCGTTTCAGGTCGTGTCGATGCGGGCAGCCTCAAGGCAGCCGATATTCTGCTCGAATCGGTGTCCGGCAGCATATCCCTTTCAGACGGGGCAGCCGATCGCATTCAGGCGGATGCCGTCTCCGGCGAAATCGACCTGACGTCCGCAGAGGCGCGTTACATCCAGGCCGAAAGTGTCAGCGGCCAGGTCAGGATCTGGCTTGACGGCATCGATGCTTTTGCTCTCGACTTCGATTCAGTGAGCGGACGCCAGCAGGTCGGTGAAGGACTGGTGCAGCGTTCCGATGCTGATCTGCGCATTGCAGTGGATACCGTGAGCGGCAGCCTGCAGATTGAAAAAGCTCGCTGATGGAGCCGGCTGCCACCCTGCCCCGCGGATTGGAACGCTACTTTTCAGACGATCCGCTCCTCCACATTGAACTGATTGAATCCCTGCGGCACGGGCATGGACACGTGATTGACGCCGGAGCGCGCGGTGTGCTGATCCGCCACGGCAGGTCCGGCCTGTACATGCTGTCAGCAACGGATCCGGCTTACGGTGACCATCTCGTCTCGCAGCTGCCTGACGACACCCGCGTTTTGCATGTCTGTCAGGAGTGGCTGGCCGATCTGGCCATGGCCAAACGCGGTCTTTTGGGTAAAATGACGTGTCACAAGCTGGTCTACCTGAAAAAGACGCCGCTTGTCTATGAACCGAGGCTGCGGATCCGTCGGACTGTGCCGGAGGAGGCCGGAGCGATTATCGCGCACTACGATTTGTACGATCCGGACGGGCTTCGTGAGACGATTCGGGCGGGGCGACTGTGGAGCGGATATCTGGGCGAGCAGTTTGTCGGGTTTATCGGTCGGCACGGAGAGGGGAGCATGGGATTTTTGCATGTGTTTGAGCCGTACCGGCAGCAGGGATATGCCGTCGAGCTGGAATCGTTTCTCACAAATCTCGTGCTGGCACGAGGCGAAGTGCCGCGCGGCGATGTGATCGTCGGAAACGAGGCGTCGCTTCGGCTGCAGAAGAAACTTGGGTTTCAGGAGGCTTCCGGCCTCGTCTGCTGGGTTTTCGGCCGCGAAACGTAACATATCCGAGTTTTACAGGTCATTTCGTGTCCACGGTGCCGTGATTTGCTATGATGCGAAGGGATGTGCCGCGAAAATCAAACCGGCACACTGAAAGGAGTTCACATGATTACACATAAACTATTCAGCTCGATCGATCAGATCCAGCGCGTACAGTATTACGCGACGCTGTCACCGGAGGATGTCGGTTTTCATTCACCGGACGGAACCGTCATCGTCGACGCCAAAAGCTTCATCGGCCTTTTTGGTCTTGATTTCACAAAACCGGTCCTCGTTGTCAGTGAAGACGAGCATTTCCACAACCAGATCAAAAACATCGGCGAGACCGTAACCGAATCCGAATCTGAACTCAGCTGACCCATGGTCGTCATTGCCGCCGGCCGCGATTTCATATTGCGGCTTGACCCCGGAGACGAAATTGTGTCTTCGCTGCAGACGTTCATCAACGAGACCGATATTGTGCTGGCTTCGGTCAGCGGTATCGGTGCCATCAGCCGGTGTGAAGTCGGCCGTTACCTGCTGAGTGAAAAGCGCTTCGAACAGAAGACGTTTGAAGGTGAGTTCGAAATTGTGGCGATCACGGGAAACATCACGCGGATGAATGAAAAACCGTATCTCCACCTTCACATGGCCTTTGCGGACGAAGATCTCGTCATGCGAGGCGGTCATTTGAAGTCCGCTGTCATTTTGTTTACAGGCGAGATTATTATCCGTCGTCTGGACGGCGCGGTCGAGCGAACATTGCATGAAGCGACCGGTATCACGCGTATTCAAGCGATCTGACCAAACGATCTGGCACTCTTCACACGAGAGTGCTAATTTTTTACGTATTCTTTCCTCTTTTATCGAAATCGTGTCACAATTTTTCTGTACGATTCAGGTGATCAAAAAAACCTGATAAACACGGCTGCGCGACAGCGCACCGTGTTGAACCGATCAGGATAAACATGACTAACGGTAAAGGAGTTGATGCACATGTTTAATCTGGTACCGATGAACAGACGGGAAATGGGCCTTTTCGGCGAGATGGGCAAGTTGCTTGACGATCCCTTCTTCCGCAGTTTCGGCCGTGAGGAATCATTCAAGGTTGATGTCGTGGACAAGGGTGACCATTTCATTCTGGAAGCCGAATTGCCGGGTCTGAAACGAGATGAAGTCGATGTGTCCGTTGACGGCGACTGCCTCACCATCTCGGCTCGACGCGAGGAAGAAAAGAGCGAAAAAGAGAACAATTATGTCTTCAGAGAACGCCGCATAGGCAGCTACGCACGACGTTTTGACATCACTAATGTCAATGCGGAGGAAATTCAGGGTGACTTTGAGGACGGAATTCTGACGCTCACCATGCCGAAGAAAGACCCCAATCAGTCACGTCAGCGCAAGATCGCGCTTGGCGAAGGCAAAAAGGACGAGTAGAACCCGGATCTCGTTTCAAAAAGAATGCACTGAAAGTGAAAGGCTGCCCCGCATGGGGCAGCCTTTCTATGGGTAGAGTGGACAATGATCAGGTTGTAAGCGCGTAACTGCCTGATGGCATCGCGTGTGTCGCGGCGGATGTCCCGATGCGGACATCAGACCTTGCAGATTATGGAAATGCGCTGTTTTGCTGCGCCTTTTTCAGACATGCTTGACAGATACCCTTCTGCACGATTTCCTGAGACTCGACGACAAAACCTGACAGTGCCGAATGGCGGCTGTCAAAATCGTACGGGAAGTCGTAAATGCGGTTGCAGATCCGGCAGGTAAAATGGCCGTGATCTTCAGCGGCATAATCGTAGCGGGTGCTCGGCTGAACTGTGGACAGTTCGCGGATCAATCCCTTTTCGGCCAGTGCGTGCAGTGTATTGTAAACGGTCGCTTTGGCCAATGTCGGAATGGCGTCCTTCAGATCGAGAAAAACCTGGTCTGCCGTCGGGTGCGTACGGTTCATCTGCATGTATTCAAATATTCTGACGCGCTGGTACGATGGCTTGATGCCGGCGTTTTCCAGTTCAGAAACGACTGATCCCAATGCTGCGGTCTCCCTTGGCTTGATCTGATTAGAGCATAACACAACATTAGAATTATTCCAAACAAATAATGGGTCTAAAGGTGTGGGTGACATGCGTACGTGAACAGGCAAAAAAATAGGGCGACACACCGGTGTCCCCCCGCAAAACAGTCGTTTTGTATGTATCTGAGTGTAGCGCCGGTTCAGGTCGGCGTCAAGGGCGACGGAAACCAGGCGTCAATCAGTTTGCCGAGAAAGACAAACGTGGTGCCGACAATCGGCTGATCGTCATAGCAGATGCGTTTCCCGAAGCGCGCTTTGATGCGCTGCAGTTCAGCGGCCGTGTGCCGCCTGATGCCGGCACTGGTCACCAGTTCGCGGTGGAGGTACAGCGTGGTCACTATTTCCCGGATGCGCGGATTGGCCATCTTTGTGATGCGCTCCTGCTTGCCGATGCCTTTGACGGATCCGACTTTGGCGCTGATGCGAAAGATCGGCTGCTTGCGGTCCTTGGTCCGGAGATCATTGATGAGGCAGCTGTTGTGTGCAGCCGCGTTCCGGACGGACCGGGCGGCGTGCAGCATATCCGCCAGATTGTTCAGATCCTTTCTGCCGAAGCGGCGCCTGCAAAACTGGAAGAAGGCCACGAGTTCATGGAATAAGAGCAGCTCAAACAGCACCCAGACGGGCATGTCCTCACTGTATTTTGCATAGAGATCCCGGCTGTATATGCTGCTGGGGGCTTGTATTCTGATGCGCTCTCCCGCATCACAGCTGTCGAGAAAATCTGTCACAATCTCATAACCGTCCTCGTCCTCTTCCAGGATCGTTTTGAGGAGGTGTTCCTTGGTGTAGTGCTCGATGTCGAGCGTGAGTGAAAGGAGCACGCGGCGCAGCTCAAAATCGATGATCGCCAGGTCGACCAGATGGGCGAAGTCAAGACTGCGGTAGGTGCCGGCGCGCGCGCCGCTCTCGTACTTAAGGAACGAGTCGCGGTAGGCGCTGACGCGGAAATAATTGTTGTGGTGTTTCAGGTAGTCAAGCGCGGCGGCTTCATCGTATGCCAGCTCGAAGCGAACGCCCTTTTCTTTCAGGTGCGAAATCTGCTGCTCAAACGTCAGGAGCGGTTTTCTGTCAAAAACCGTCCGCGACATGTCAGGCCTTCCCGATATCGAGCAGTACGTACAGTTCGTCGAGCGAATCCACCACCTGGTCCGCACCGGCCTCATGCAGCCGTGCGGCCGGGAGCGCAGTCGTGATCCCGATCGTTTTCATGCCGCCCGCTTTGCCTGCCTGAATCCCGGCCTCTGCATCTTCGATGACGATGCAGTGTTCCGGCGGCACGCCGACCGCCTCCGCCGTTTTTAGGTAGATTTCGGGATCCGGTTTCATATTCTCCACGTCGCTGCCCGTGGTCACGGCATCGAACTCGGCGGGGGCGATGCCCAGGGCTTTCAGATTGGCCAGGACTTTCTCGCTGTCCGCGGAGCTCGCGACCGCAACTTTGACGCCGCTTGCCAGGAGGTCGCGGATGAGCGCCTTGGCTCCCGGTACCTCAGCCAGAAGCTCCGGCGCGTCTTGAAAATATTTGGCATAAAGGCGCGGTTTCAGCGCAGGATCGTACGTTTTGCCGTAAAGCTCGCAAACGCCGCCGATGTATCGTTCCTCACCGGTTCCGATAAATGCCCGGAAGTCCTCCGGTTTGGCCGGTATGCCGTCCTCATTCAGCAGTGCTGCTGCAATCTTGGCCAGGAGATCCTCGGAGTCGACCAGCACGCCGTCACAGTCAAACAGGATCGCTCGTTCACCGGGGTAAACCAGTTCCAGCTGGCTGCGGCACAGATCCATCTGCTTCATCAGACTGAGTGATTCGCCGAGAGTCAGCCAGGGATGCTCGCTCAGCCCCTGCCGGAACGCTTCCGCAGCCGCGATCGCCTCATACTCATATCCGTTGGCCGGCTCAGCGTGAACGAACGTCTCGACGATGGCCGGGTTGCTCTCCTGGTCAGTGCCATACCGGTATAGTATGGCTTTTACCGGATTGAAGAATACCGGCACACGGATAAACCCCTTGTCGCCGAAAATCAGCGCTTCATTGCCGAGCTGGTTCGTCACACTGGCGGCGAGTGAGGCTGTCGCGTTCTTGTAAACAGCCGCGATTTCAATCTGCCGGTCAACCCCGGTGTCGTTTTGCAGCGCAGCGGCCCGGAGTTCTTCCGGTTCGCCCAGCAGCATGGATGCGTAAGCGAGCGGATAAATGCCGACGTCCAGCAGGGCACTGCCGCCCAGAGCCGGGTTCAGCTGGCGGCTTTTTGGATTGTCACCGCCAAAGTAACCGAAGGACGCTTCAACGCGGCTTATCCGGCCGATTCTGCCGGAGCTGCACCACTCCAGCACCTGCCGGTTGACGGGATGAAAACGCGTCCACATGGCTTCCATCAGGAAGACATGCCTGTCTCTTGCCAGCCGGATCAGGCGTTCGGCTTCGTATGCGTTCAGCGTGAACGGCTTTTCCAGAATAACGCCTTTGCCGTGCAGGATTGCGCTGCGGGCGACCTTGTAGTGCATCGTGTTGACGAGGCCGATGTAGACGAGGTCGATTGACTCGTCGGCGAGCATGGCGTTGTAGCTGTCAAATACACGCGGCACGCCGAAGTCCGTGGCAAACACGGCGGCCCGCCCGGGATCTCGCGAGACCACACCGGCGAGCTCTGTGCCGGGTGCTGCCTTCAGGCCTGCCGCAAATTTGCGGCTGATGGCCCCGGGACCGATGATACCGATACGTACCGTTTTTTCTGGCAATTTACTCATGGTGTTCTCCAAATAATTTTTTGTAGCGTGCGTAGGCGCTGTCCCACGCGGCTGTTTCCTTCGGCTCATACGTCAGTGTGTTGAACGAATTGGCGACGACATGCCGCACCGCCTGAACATTCTCCAGTCTTTTTTCCGCCAGGAGCTGCACGGCGACGTTGCCCATGGCTGTCGCTTCGATTGGACCGGCCACTACGGTGGCGTTCGTGGCATTCGCCGTGAACTGAGACAGGAGACCGTCCTTGGTGCCGCCTCCGACCACGTGAATCTGTGCAAAATCCCGCTGCGTGACTTTTTCCAGCGTTTCTTTCACCGCCCGGTATTTGAGCGCAAGGCTTTCGTAAATGACACGGACGACTTCACCTTCGTCTTTCGGGATCGGCTGATTTGTCTCTTTGCAGATTTCCCGGATGCGGTTCGGAAGATCCCCGGGTGCCGTAAATCGGGCATCGTCGGGATCGACCAGACTGACGAACGCCGGTTTTTCCAGAGCCAGACGTTCCATGTCGGCGTAGCTCAGGTTTTTGCCTTCGCGGATCCACTGCCGCCTCGATTCCTGAATCAGCCACAGTCCCATGATATTTTTCAGGTAGCGGATCTTGCCGCCGTAGCCGCCTTCGTTCGTGTAACCGATCTTGACGCTGTCTTCATCCAGCATCGGCTTCGCGGTTTCAATGCCCATGAGGGACCAGGTGCCGGAGGAAATGTAAATGAAGTCATCGTGGTCTGCAGGGACGGCCAGAACGGCCGAAGCCGTGTCGTGCGATGTCACGCGGTAAACGGGAATGGCCGGTACCGAAAGTTCCTGCTGGATCTCCGCCGACAGCGCGCCGGCCTGCGTACCCGGCATGACGACGTCAGGGAAGAGATCCGGTTTCAGCCCCGCTTTTTGAAACAAAGCGCGATCCCACTGCCGCTTGTGCGGATCGAGCAGTCCGGTTGTGGAGGCGATCGTATATTCGCTCCCCATTTCTCCTGTCAGAAAGTAGGCCAGAAGGTCCGGCATCAGGAGTGCCGTGGCGGTCCGCTCAAGCAGCTCAGGCCGGCTCAGGACGAGCGAGTAGAGCTGGAAAATCGTGTTGATGGGCATCATCTGGATGCCGGTACGGCGGTAAAGTTCTGCGGTCGGCATGACCGCTTCGAAATCGGCAAGCACCGTCTCGGTGCGGCGGTCGCGGTAGTGAATCGGGTTTTCGAGCAGCCGGCCGTCCCGGTCCAGCAGACCGAAGTCCACACCCCACGTGTCAATGCCGATGCTGTCTACGGCGCCGTCATGCTTGGCGGTCAGAAGTCCCTGACGGATCTCGTGAAAGAGGCGCAGAACATCCCAGTAAAGCGTGCCCTGAAGCAACACCGGATCGTTGGAAAAACGGTGTATCTCCGACAGCGTGATGCGGTCACCGTCGAATTCTCCGAGGATGGCACGACCGCTCGATGCGCCGATGTCAAAGGCAAGTGCGCGATGTATCTTCATGTGTGTCCTCCTTGTTCCGAAAGCCGGGCAAAATGTTCCATCCGGTCATGCAAGTCAGGATAGGCCGCTTTTGTCATGCCGGAGAAAAAGCCGCGCTCCAGATCGATATTCGCTTCGCGCTCGTGCCCGATGAGGGCATGGGCGGCGATCCTCAGATGATCGAACGTATCGCTTCGCATCGCTTCACAGACGAACGACTGCCGCGGCTGGTTGATATCCTCACCGGAAATCTGAAAGAGATGCCGCGCCTCGGCCAGCGCCATCAGCCGTTCCAGCTGCTCCGGCGTGTTGCGCGACGGCATGAACGTGATCGCCTCAATGCCGAGCTCGGCCAGCAGATCAAGAAGCGCTTCCAGATAACTGTCCTCGAACGTCTGCGCCTTCTTGTCGCCGGTCACGGATTCGCTGATGTCGCCGAGATACGGGTATGCCAGGATGATGCCGTGTTCCCGGCAAAACGCCACGACATCGCGTACCGGCGGGCATTCGTCGGTCGCGTCGAGATAGAACTGCTCGACCAGCCGGCTCTTCAGAACACCAAGCAAATCGTATTCGCGGTGGGGGTTTTGCGGATCGTCGATCCGGCGCACCGCCTTGTCATCCGGCCGGATGCCGAATACGGCGGCGGTTGTTTCAGACAGCGGCTGTTTCCTGCTGTCCGCCAGAGCAACAAGCTTTTTTACTACGGCGAAGATCAGGTGACGCTCGGTCACGCTGCCGCCTTCGGCGAAGTTGGAAAGCGCTTCGGCGTCTTCGTAGGCGTAGTCGATGCCGTGCGGTTTCAGGAGCCCGGCGATCGTGTCGGCCATCATCTTGTTGCGGCGCTTTCTGGCCTGGCGAACGGGCTTGAGAAAGTGCCGCACGGCCGGCAGACTCCGGCGCGGTATGCCGTGCATGGCAAGATAGGCCACACCTCGCTGATCCGGATTGTTGATGCGCGTCGCGGCCAGAAATGTGCCGTCAAACGACGCGCGGATTTCGCAGCCGGCCGTCGTTTTGATGCCGAGCGCTTCACCGGCAAGGTGGAATTCCTCCACACCCGCCACCGAATCGTGATCCATAATGCCGCAGGTGGCGAGTCCGGCTTCAACCGATTTCAGCACGGCCATCGCCGGCGTGTACGGTGAAAATGAATAGGTCGTGTGAATATGCGAGTTGACATCGGTCGTGGCCGGCAAAAACGCCAGATCGCCTTTTTCGCGGCAAAGCGAGATACGACCGACGGCGTAAAGCCGTCGGTCGCGATCCGATTGATTCAGTGCATTTTTTTCGTTTGAGACGTTCATGTTACCTCTGGTTATACGCCCAGCTTGCTGCGTCGTTTCAGCTCCACGCCGGTGTAGGTGCTGATCGGCGTGTAGCCCGGAATCGGTTCCAGACGCTGGTGATAAATGTCGATGAAGTCACCGGCCTGCGGGAAAAAGTCGTTTTCCAGCTCAAAGGCAGGCGTGATCCAGTTTCTGGATCCAAGCACCGAAACGGGGCCGTCCAGATAATCGAAGGCCAGCGTCTGGATATTCTGTGCCAGATCCTGCAGATACGATCCGCGCTCGCAGGCGTCACCGGCGACGATGCACTTGCCTGTCTTTTTGACGGATTCGACGACCGGATCATAATTGAACGGCACCATCGAACGCGCGTCGATGACTTCGGCTTCAATGCCGTACTCTGCTGACAGCGTCTCTGCGGCTTCAAGCGCGCGGTACAAAGTGGCGCCGATCGTGAGAATCGTGACGTCGCTTCCGGTGCGGCGGATCGCCGGTTCGCCGAGCGGCACTTCATAGCTGCCCTCGGGCACACCGCCCGCGACAAACTGCTCGCCGATATCGTAGAGCCGCTGGCTTTCAAAGAAAATCACAGGGTCGGTGCCGTTCAGTGCGGCCGTCATCATGCCCTTGGCATCGTAAGGTGTGACCGGGAATACCACTTTCAGGCCGGGCACGTGCGCACAGAGCGACGTCCAGTCCTGCGAGTGCTGGGCACCGTATTTCGAGCCGACCGATACGCGCAGGACCACCGGCATGTTCAGGAGTCCGCCCGACATGGCCTGCCACTTCGGCAGCTGATTGAAGACCTCGTCACCGGAGCGGCCGAGGAAGTCACAGTACATCAGTTCGACCAGCGCGCGCCCGCCTGCCATGGCGTAGCCGACGGCGGAACCGACGATCGCGGCTTCCGAGATCGGGGAGTTGAACAGGCGGTGGTACGGTACGGCTTCAGTCAGGCCGCGGTAGACGGCAAAGGCACCGCCCCAGTCGCGGTTTTCCTCGCCGTAGGCGACCAGCGTGGGATCTTCGTAGAACTTGTCGAGCACCGCTTCGAACACGGCGTCACGGAACTGGTACGTTTTGTTCTTGGAGAACGGCTTGCCGTCCTGATCGAAGGCAAAGCGCTCGCGTTTGGCGATCTGCTTCACACGCGGATTGTCCTCACGCGCCATCAGCATATCCGGTTTCGCATCCGAAAGTGCTTTCACGCTGCGGTTGGAAAACATCAGCTTTTCGATTGCATCCGGCTCGGCCATCAGGTCCATGCGGGGCGATTTTTCGGAGTCGATCGCAAGCGCGACGGCATCGTAGACAAAGGATTCGATCCTGCCTGTGAGCAGATCGAGTGTCGCCTGATCCAGGACATCATTGGCCAGCAGATCGGCGGCATACGTTGCGATCGGGTCGACATCCATCCAGGCTTTCTTTTCTTCGGCCGTTCGATACGAGTCCGCGTCAGAGGGGGAGTGTCCCGAGAAGCGGTAGGTCAGGGTGTCGAGCAGGACAGGTCCCTTTTTGTTTCGGAGAAGCTCCAGCTTTCTGCCCATCGCTTCGATTACGGCGAGCGGATTGAATCCGTCGACGCGCTCGGCGTGCATCTGCTCGGGATTGATGCCGGCACCGACGCGGGCGACATGGTCATAGCCCATCGTCTCGCCCTGTGTCTGCCCGCCCATGGCGTACTGGTTGTTGTTGATATTGAAGAGGATCGGCAGGCCGCCCTTCATGTCGCCTTCCCAGAGCTCTCTGTACTGATCCATTGCGGACAGCATGAATGCTTCCCAGACAGGGCCGCAGCCGAGTGAACCGTCGCCGATGTTGGCGATGACGACACCCTTTTCACGGTTGATTTTCTTGAACAGTGCCGCGCCGACCGAGATGTCGGCCGAACCGCCTACAATGGCGTTGTTCGGGAAGACACCGAACGGCAGGAAGTAGCTGTGCATGGAGCCGCCGAGGCCCTTGTTGAACCCGGTTTCCTTGGCAAAGATCTCGGCCAGCACGCCGTACAGAACGAAGGCGACCGCCTTGTCTTTGACGGACTCGTACGTTTTTGAAGAGACAATCTGATCAATCTCACCGCCCATGTAGTCCGACATAACGGTCTTGAGCTCGCTGTCATCCATTTTGCGGATGGCCGAAAAGCATTTTGCCAGGAGTTCGCCGTGGCTGCGGTGCGAACCGAAGATGAAGTCGTGCTTGTCAAGATAATACGCCTGACCGACGGCCGCCGCCTCCTGACCGATGGACAGGTGAGCCGGTCCCGGATTGTTGTACTCCAGACCGCGGTAGTTGTTCTGCGTCTTGATCGACATCAGCATTTCTTCGAACTCGCGAATCAGGCGCATGTCAAAGAAGATATTGATGAGATCTTCCTTTTCGAAGTGAGCGAGCTCATCCTTCATCGTCTTGTCGTACTGATTCAGCAAAATATCCTGAAACTTGATGACGCCCGGTTTTCTCGCTTCTGCCGGATCAATGAATTGTGACTTGGGCATGGTTTATGTTCTCCTTAGTATGTCATTCGAGAGTTTGTCATTCGAGTTGAAAGACGGCTTCACGCAGCACTTCACTGACGGTCGGATGCGCGAACACCACTTCCCTGATATCATCAACGGTCATTTCCGTCTCGATAAAGGTTCCCGCTGCCAGAATGATTTCGGAAGCGTAGCTGCCGAGCAGATGAACGCCGAGCAGCCGATTGGTCTCCGGATCCACCAGCAGTTTGCAGATCCCGTCGCCTTTGTCTGTTTCCGCCTGATAACGCCCGCTGTAGGACATCGGGGTCACCTGTTTTTTGTAGGCCATGCCTTTTTCGATCAGTTCTTCTTCACTGAAGCCGACCGAGGCGACCTCCGGATTGGTATAGATGACGGACGGCACGGCGTTGTAGCGCATCATGTCTTTCTTGCCGAGGATGGTGCTGACGGCCACCTCTGCTTCGCGATAGGCGGCGTGCGCCAGCATGCAGCGCCCATTCACATCGCCGACGGCGTAGACGTTCGGCACGTTCGTCAGCCCCTGTTCGTCGGTGACTATGGCGCCTCGCTCCGTGTAGACACCGATCGACTCCAGGCCGATTAAATTCGTATTCGCGCGTCTGCCGATTGAAAGCAGCGTGTATTCGGCCTCGACAGACTTTTGTTCGCCGTCCTGCTCGTACAGCACGCGGCCTTTCTCGATGCCCGTCACTTTGCAGCCGAGATGAAAGGTGATGCCTTTCTTCTCATAGTTCTTCAAAAGCAGATTCGATATTTCACGGTCCGTCGCGCCGGCAATATGGTCGAGCATTTCGACCACCGTCACTTTGGTGCCGACCGTCTGGAAGTAGCTCGCCATTTCCAGGCCGATGACGCCGCCGCCGACGATCGTCATGGTCTCGGGAATGACATCAAGGTCGAGAATCTCGCGGTTCGTCAGCACGTAGCCGGCTTCGAGTCCTTCTCTGGCACCGGGAATCGGGGGCACGAGCGCATCCGAACCGGTCGCGATGATGATCGCTTTGGTTTCGTACGTTTTGCCTTCAGCCTCCACCTTGTAGCCGCCGGCAACCTTGCCCGTGATGACGGCGCGATCCGCTATGACGGTCACATTATGTTTCTTCATTGCTGCCTTGACGCCCGCGACCAGTATCCGCACGACTTTGTTTTTTCGTGCAATGACTTTTTTCTGGTCAATCTGCGCGTTCTCGCTGGTCACACCGAAAACCTCGCCGTGTGCCGCGTGCTCGAAGACTTTTGCTGAATTCAGGAGCGTCTTCGATGGAATGCACCCCTCGTTCAGGCAGACACCGCCCAGTTTGTTCTTCTCAAACAAGACGACATCCAAACCGGCGTGTCCGGCGCGTTCGGCCGCCAGATAACCACCCGGTCCGCCTCCGATAATAATCAGGTCATGCATGCTAGAAACCTCCTATATAAGAGCCGCTCATCAGTACGAGCGAAATATTTTCCAACGCCAGACAGAGGTCAGCCAGAAAACGGGCTGCCGGTGCACCGTCCCAGGCACGGTGATCCATCGTCAGCGAAAGAGTCATCTCAGGATAACCGACTACGTTTCCATCTTCAACGCGGACCGCCGTCTTGATCGCGTTCACGCCGATGATGCACGTCTCGGGCGGATTGATCACGGGTGTGAAGCTTTCGACTCCGAAACCGCCGAGATTGGTGACCGTTATCGTGCCGCCGCGGATCTCGTCCGGATTGATCGTACCGCTTTGTGCATCCGCCGCCAGACGCCTGACTTCGGCCGCAATCTCCTGCAGGCTGAGCAGGTCGGCATTTCTCACAACCGGCACCATCAGGCCGCGCGGTGTGTCGACGGCGACGCCCAGCTGCACGTGCCGGAATCGCCGGATCGTGTCCTCGAGAAAATGCGCATTGGCATCTTCGTGCCGCGTGGCGACGCGCGAGACGGCAAACAGCACCAGGTCATTGACAGTCGGTGCCTTCGCCGGCAGATCGAGTCCCAGTTTTTCAGCAAAACCGCCGTCGATGGCTTGCTTCATCTGTTCACGCAGTCTGAGCAGGTCGGTGGCGTCGAAGCTGCTGTTCAGGGTCAGCTGCGCCATCCCGGAAATGGACTCGTGCATCGCTTTGGCGATGAGTTTGCGGATCTGCGGCAGTTTCGTATCCGTGTACTCCGGTTCGTCAGCTGCCGCCACAGGCTTCGTCGTATCGCTGACGCGCACACGGCCGCCGATGCCGGTGCCGGACACGCGCGTGTCGTAGGCATTGCCCGCGGCCGACGTGTAAACCCGGCCTTCCTTGCGCAGCTGCTGCACATCGCGCTCAATAATGCGTCCGTTCGGGCCGCTTCCGCCGGCACCGCGCAAATCGACGCCGGCATCAAGCGCGGCTCTGCGCGCCCGCGGCGAGATCGCACCGTCGGCAGTGTCCGTTTGCGCCGCCACGGCACGCTCGGAGCGGACAGGCTCTGTCTTTGTCTCCTCCGTTTTCTCAGGCGTCTTTTCGGCTTCGGCCTCCGGTTCGGCTGTCTGGCCGGCTCCGTCCACCGTTGCGCCGGCGGGAATGTACGACTGCCAGTCCTCGTCTTCGCTGCCGATCACGCAGACATTCGTGAGCACCGGTACATCATCGCCTTCGGCAAAGAAAACGGCGATCAGGGTGCCCTCGACTGACGCTTCCTCATCGAATGTCGCCTTATCGGTTTCATACGTGAAGAGCTTGTCGCCGACCTGGACCTTGTCCCCCTTTTTCTTGTGCCATTCGCCGATGATGCAGCTTTCCACCGATTGGCCCTGGCGCGGCATAAGAATGACTTCTGCCATGTGTGTTCCTCGCTTTCTTTCTAATGGAGCATAACCTGGCCGCCCGTGACGGGCACGGCCTGGCCGGTCTCATATTCCTGTTCAATGATATAGAAAATGGCCCGGGCCACATCAAGCGGCGAACAGCCCTTTTTCATCGGGACCTTGGCGACGTAATCCTGATAGACGTCGTCCACCGTTTTTGCACCGGCCACTTTGCCGGCTTTCAGGTACTGCACGAAAAGGCCCTTCTCGGGGTCGCTCCAGAGCGGTCCTTCGTAGTAGTTGCCGGGACAGACGGCATTGACCTTGATCCGGTCCGTCACAAGTTCCTTGGCGAAACTCTGGGTCAGTCCGATGCCGCCGAATTTGCCGCCGGCATACGCGAAATTCTTGTTTGACCCTTCGAGTCCCGATTTGGAATTGATCTGAATGATATCCGTCCAGCCTCTGCCGGCCGCCAGATTCTGGCTTCGCATGACACGTGCGGCGTGTTTTGTACCGATAAAATATGCCGTGTAGTTGATCTTCGTGACAAACGTGAAGGCATTCAGATCCATCTCTTCCAGTGAGCCGGCTCTGAGCACGCCGGCGTTGCTGATGTAGATGTCAAGCCCGCCGAAGTACCGCACAGTCGCTTCAATCATGGCCTGCACGGACGTTTCGTCGCCAACGTCAACCGTCACGGCTTTTGCCGTGAACGGGCCATATGTGCGGTTCAGACTGTCCGCGACATCTGCTGCCAGCTCCCCGTTCAGGTCGGCAATGACCACGGATGCACCGGCCTTCGCCAGCTCCCGCGCGATCCCTTCACCGAATCCCTGGGCGGAGCCGGTGACAATAGCCACCATGCCGGCAAGCCGCTGCCAGACAGCGGGGACCTCTGCAGTATCGGTTTCGCCGCAGAGACGGGCCAGTTTTGCTTTCGAGCCGGCAGCAAGAAAGGTGCCTGCGCCGGTCAGGCGGACGACATCCGGCAGCGGGTCCAGGAGAGCCGGATCAAATCGTTCGGGATCGTCCAGCATATCGGGGGTGATGTCCAGCACTGCAGGATGCTCCGCGAGCACCAGATCGCCCTTTTCAGGATCGTCTT
>DUPJ01000114.1 GCA_012838355.1 Clostridiaceae bacterium | reverse complement strand
ACTCTCCAAAACGAGGATAAACCCCAAGGATTTTTACGGCGACACTCACACTACATGCTGACATTATCGCAGGTTGTTTTCGTTCAATAAACTGTTAACAAATGCGACAACATTATTCTAGGAGGATATGACATGAAACCACGTTTACCGAAAATTGGCATTCGCCCGACGATTGACGGACGCAGAAAAGGCGTCCGCGAATCGCTGGAAGACCAGACGATGCAGCTGGCGAAGCTCGCCGCCGACCTGATTTCAAAAAACCTGAAACACCCGAGCGGCGAGCCGGTCGAATGCGTCATCGCCGATACAACGATCGGCCGGGTTGCGGAAGCTGTCGCCTGCGAAGAGAAATTCGAGAGAGAAGGCGTCGACATCACTCTGACGGTGACGCCCTGCTGGTGCTACGGCACGGAGGTCATGGACTCAAGCGAACGGACGATCAAGGCCGTGTGGGGCTTCAACGGCAGTGAACGGCCCGGTGCCGTTTTTCTGGCCGCTGTTCTGGCCGCTCATTCGCAGAAGGGGCTCCCGGCGTTCTCCATCTATGGCCGTGACGTGCAAGATGCGGATGCGACTGAAATGACACCGGACGTTGCCGAGAAAATTCTTCAGTTTGCCAAAGCCGCGGTGGCTGCCGCATCGACGCGCGGCAAGAGCTATTTGTCGGTCGGCAGTGTTTCCATGGGTATCGCGGGCTCCTATCCGAATCCGGATATCTTCCAGGAGTATTTCGGCATGCGCACCGAACAGGTTGACTCGATCGAGGTGCTCCGACGCATTGAACAGAAAATTTACGATGAAGATGAATTTAACACTGCACAAGCCTGGGTGGCAGAACATTGCCACGAAGGCAAGGATCTGAATCCAGCAGACGATCAGTACTCGGCGGAGGAAAAGGCGGAGCAGTGGGATACATCGATCAAGATGTTCCTTATTCTGAGAGACCTGATGCATGGCAACAAAAAGCTTGCCGACAAAGGATTTGTGGAAGAATCGGTGGGGCACGAAGCGATCATCGGCGGGTTCCAGAGCCAGCGCCAGTGGACCGACTACATGCCGAACTGTGACTTCGCGGAAGCGATGCTGAATTCCAGTTTCGACTGGAACGGGATCCGCGAAGCGATACCGTTTGCCACGGAAAATGACACGCTGAACGGCCTCACGATGCTGCTCGGACACCTGCTGACAGACTCAGCGTCGCTTTTTGCCGACGTACGCACCTACTGGTCGCCGGAAGCGGTGAAGCGCGTGACCGGGACAAAACTCACGGGCAAAGCCAAGGACGGCATTATCCACATGCTGAACTCCGGCGCCGCGACGCTCGATGCAGCCGGTGCCATGAAGGACAAAGACGGCAATCCGGTCATGAAACCGTACTGGGATGTGACCGACGCCGATGTCAAAGCCAGTCTCGACGCGACGGACTGGGATCCGGCCGATGTCTACTATTTCAGAGGCGGCGGATTCTCCTCGCACTTCAAGACCGGTACAACAGGTCATATGCCGATGACCATGATGCGTCTGAACCGTGTGAAGGGCCAGGGCCTGATCATGCAGCTGGCCGAGGGCTACACCGTCGAAATCGACCCGAAGGCGCACAAAATTCTGGAAGACCGCACCAACCCGACCTGGCCGACCACGTGGTTTGCGCCGATTGTGACCGGGGAAGGCGCGTTTGCCGACGTGTATTCCGTGATGGCAAACTGGGGTGCCAACCATGCATCGCTCTCCTTCGGACATATCGGTCATCTTGTGATTACGCTCTGCTCCATCCTGCGCATACCGGTCAACATGCATAACGTGCCGAATGACCGCATCTTCCGTCCCAGCTACTGGAATGCCTTTGGCACGCGCGATCTGGAAGGTCAGGACTACCGTGCCTGCGCGGCGCTCGGACCGTTCTACAAGACGACGCGCTGATCGGCGCATGAAACAAAAGCAGGAAGGATGATGACATGCTGAAAGGTATATCGCCGCTGATTTCGCCGGACCTTCTCCACGTCCTGATGTCGATGGGACACGGTGACCGGATTGTTCTGGCTGACGGAAATTTTCCCGGCGCATCGATTGCTGTGCGCTCCGGCGCCCGCCTGATTCGTCTGGACGGTCAGGGTACGCTGGCGCTGCTGGATGCGATTCTCGATTTATTTCCGCTCGATGCGTATACGGAGAAGCCGGCGCTCGTCATGGCGAAGGAACCGCAGGACATGCACCTGTCGCTGCCGATCGTGAGCAGCTACCGGGAGCTGGTCGCTCACGCGGACGCACGCGGTGAGGCAGCTTTCGGCGAGATATCCCGGCAATCTTTCTACGACGAGGCGGCAAAGGCATACGCCATCGTGCAGACGGGTGAATCCGCGATTTACGCGAACATCATGCTGGTCAAAGGCGTGGTCTAGGACCGGCTCGGTTCAATCGTGCGATTTTCCTTGATCGTACCCAAACGGAAGGCCTGAATCAGCTGTTTCAGGTCTTCTATTTTTTCCGCATACGCCAGGCCAAGATCAGTGTCCTTTTCCATCAGGCGCTGCGGCATCGATTCAATGATGCGGATTTTCGGCGTGTAGCTGCCCATCTCGCTCGTAATGCCGGCAAAATCCTTATGCTCGGCCAGCGCGAGGTGATGCGAATTGAAAATCAGGGTGTAGCCGGCGATGCCCGTTTTTGCCTGATACGCTTTGGCGATGCCGCCGTCGATCACGTACAGTTTGCCGCCGGCCTTGACCGGTGTTTCGCCGTCCTTGATTTTGACCGGCACATGACCGTTCACAATATGGGCACGATCCGGATCGAGGCCGAACGCGGCGAGGATGTCGCGGCAGACCGATTCATTCTGCGACACCGTGTAGTAGGCATTGTAGACTTCGCGCCTGACCGATTTATCGTCCGCAAAATAGTTTTCAAACGTCGACATCTGACTTTTGCCGTACATGGGCGATTTGGCTCCGCACCAGAGGTACCACATGAAGTCTTTGGCATACGCGCGTTCCTCCGAGTCACGCGGGCGAAAGTAAGCGTCCTGAATGACCATATTCAGATGATCCATCAGGGCTTTGCCGGCATATTCGGTGCCGTTCAGCTTCATTGACTGAAACGTGCCGTCCTCGTTCATCGGCAGGCAGCCGTGGAAAAGCAGGTTGCCGTTGACTGTTTTGTAAGTGCTTCCGTTGGCATAGAGGAAGCGGACATGGCGGTGCAGCACTTCACTGTGGCGAAACGACGCGCGCATGCTGACCATGAGTTCTTCTTCCCCGGGGCTGAGGCGAAGCGGATCGGACGGGTCCACCGTCGGGAAATAGGTGTCTTTCAGCGGGTACTCCCTGCCGCCATGCCGGTACACGCCGCGTTCGAAGTCCACCTTTTTCAGGACGATGCGGTCTTCCATGCCAAACTCGGGATGGCGCTCCAGCAGCTGCCCTTCCAGTTTGAACTGAATGATGGAGATGGCCTTGTGCATCTTGGCCGCGAGATCCGAAGAGACGAGATCGTATTCGTTTTCATCGAGCAGTTTTGGCTGGAAACAGCTGCACGGGTCTGCGGCGTAGACGGCGGCCGCAAAGGATGACAAGGGCCGGAGATTGATATTGTAGCCGTCTTCCAGTGCGTCGAATGTGTTGTAGCTCGTGCCGATCCGGATCACGCTGGCCATGCAGACATCATTGCCGGCAGCCGCGCCCATCCACAGCAGGTCATGATTGCCCCACTGGAAGTCCACGTCGGGGAAGGCCATCAGTTCTTCCATGATTTTGTGCGGGCCGGGTCCGCGGTCGAAAATGTCGCCGATGATGTGCAGGGTATTGACGCAGATTTCCTGAATCATGGTGCAGATGGCGCGGATGAACGGAAATGCCGCCTTGGCGTCGATTACGTTGCGGATGATGCCGTTGATGAAGCTTCTCTTGTTCGGATCTTCATAATTGACGGTGAGCAGTTCCGTGATGATTTCGGAGAATGCCTTCGGTGTCTTTTTCTTGACGTTCTCGCGCGAATACTTTGTCGCGATGTATTTGCACAGGTCGACCAGGCGGAATATGGTGATGCGCAGCCATTCCGGCGTGGCGCGCCCAGAATCCCGCCAGATGGCCAGAATCCGGTCCGGATCGTACACCAGGTTGGCCAGCTGGTTTTGCTCTTCGGAGGACAGCGTCGTTTCAAACAGCTCGGATATCTTAGTGCGGATGTTCCCGGACGCACTGCGCACCAGATGGATGAACGCCTTATCCTCGCCATGCAGATCGGAGAAGAAATACTCCGTGCCTTTGGGCAGAGACTGCAGTGCCTGCAGGTGAATGATTTCACCCATGGCATCGAGCGTCGTTTTGTACTCATTGGCGAGCAGCTGCAGATATTTTTGTTCCATGGCGGTCACCTTGTCCCAGTGTGCTTGCTTTTGTTAAGAATAGGCGATGCGGCGGCAACTTAGCAAGATGCGCGGCAGCAAAACGAAGGAAAAGGGCGGTCTCGGATGAGGCCGCCCCTGTCAGGTGTGAACACGACATGTGATGTCGGATCAGAAGTGTTTAATCCAGTTTCGATTGCAGTGCGGCTTCCTGCTCCTCAGTCAGATACGGCGACGGTGCGGCCGGCTTGCCCATGCCCCTTTCAATGACAGTGACGAGGAAGAATGTGGCCACGCCGATGGCGCTGCCGAATACGATGGGCAGTACAACCGAGCTTGACATGAAGAGCTGCCACAGGACGACTGCGATTGAGCCTGTGACGATTGAGTAGACACCGGCATTTTTCGTTGCGCTCTTGACTGTGAGGCCGAGGCCGTAAGCCGCGAACGGGCCGGCTGAGCGCAAGGCGAATGCGAAGAGATTCAGCGTGACGAGCGAAATCTGGAAGAGTGCGATAAACATGCTGATGAGGCAGATGATCACGTTGCTGATCCGGGTGTAGAGAATGACTTTGCGATCCTCCAGATCCGGATTGATGAACTTCATGTAGAGGTCCTTGATCACGATCGTGGACGCCGCCAGAAGATTCGAGTCAGCCGAGGACATGGTCGCCGCCACGATAGCGGCTGCGACCAGACCGGTGATGATGCCGGGGGCATAGCTTGTCGTGGCAAACATCAGAGCCGTCGTTCCCTTGCCGTCGTTCAAACCGGGATTCATGGACAGGGCAATCAGGCCGATCACGGTCGGGATGAATGCGAGCAGGGCCATCATGACTGCCGACAGCCAGGAGGCCTGAGTGGCTGTCTTGGCATCGGCAGATGCCGAGAAGCGGCTGACCATTTCCGGACCGGAAAGGAAGGTGCAGAAATAGTTGAAGACGAGGCCAAGGATCGTGATCCAGCCGATGGCCGTGAAGTCGAGCGATACAGGCGGCAGCTTGGCGGAAATGGCGTCCCAGCCGCCTGCGCCGTTGATGATGAACGGCAGTGCGATCAGGAGGCCGAAGAAAATGACGATATACTGGACGACGTCCGAGATTGCATCGGCGATCATGCCGCCCATGGTCGTGTAGACAATGACGACAATACCGGCGATGAGAATCGCGACATTCAGCGGCATGCCCGTCAGCGAACTGATGACCGAGCCGGAGGCGAGTACCTGTGACGCGGTCAGGGCGAACAGCGACAGGACATTTAATATGGCGGTAAATGTGCTGGCTGCTACACCGAAGCGCCGTCCGACGACCTCCGGGATGGTAACGGCCATAGTTTTGCGGATCCGCGGCGCAAAATAGGCTAAGGGGATCATCGCGATGGCGGCCGCGAGAACATACCAGGCGGCACCAAGCCCCCAGCCGTCGAATGCACGGGCGGCGACACCGGTCGTACTGCCCCCGCCGATGTTGTTGGCCGAAAGAGATGCGGCGACCATGAACAGTCCCATGCGTCGTCCGGCCAGCACGTAGTCCGTGCTGTTTTTAATCTTGAATTTGTTGACCAGAAATCCGACTACCAGCATACCAATCAGGTACGCGATGACGATGATCAGTGGCACTGTCTGAATACTGACTGTTTCCATATACAACTCCTCATAATGAAAATTGCGTCGCCGTCTGCATCACTTCCTCCTTTCCGTTGTGAAAATAACAAGTGCTCGTACGATCAACGCTGCCTTATTATACATAATAAACACAGCAAGGGCATGCAAGACCGAAAAATGTACCGTTTTTAGGAATAGGCAAAAACGGCTCCGGCGATCAGATCAGAAAGGGCCGGCTCCCGTTTCGCGTTGCCGGTTTTCCGACGCAGGGTGTAGTATGGGGCCATTGTGTTTGAAAGGCGTGTGCTTATGTCTTATTTCGATCTTCATTGCGATACGCTGCTTCATTACTTCAATGACCCGGATTTCAACTTGTATCAGTCCGCAGCGGCCTCGGTCGATATCAAACGGCTGCACGAGAGCGGTGTGATGGCGCAGTGTTTTGCCATTTGCCTGCCTGAAGCCAAAACGCTGAAAGCACGCGGATGGACGGACGATCAGTTTATCCGCTTTACCGCCGAGCGGTTTTATGAAGCGGTTGCGGCGCACGACGACGT
>DUPJ01000113.1 GCA_012838355.1 Clostridiaceae bacterium | reverse complement strand
GTGTATTTCTCCGAAATGAGCCGGAGTGCCTCCCGTTTTTCGCCGGCGTCGCTGACGGCGCGGATTGTGCCGGTCACAATGGCCGACCTGAACGTGGTAGTGAACAGGGACGGCGCCTTGCCGGCCAGGATGGCCTCCCGGATTTTTGGGGCGGGCAGGACGTCCGGGACACGGCTGCGGCCGACGAAAACGACGCGCACGTGCGTACCGTCTGTCAACAGACTGTTTTTGGTGCCGCTTTTGGCCGCATGGAAGTAAAGCTCGCTGCCCTTGCGCGCGATCGACAGCGGCACGGCGTACGGGATGTCGCTATTATCCAGGACGGCAAGCGTCCCGAAATCCGATTCATCGATGACGCTGAATCCGAATTCGGCTGAACGTTCCCGATCTTTTCGTCTCATACCGTTTACCTGCCTTTTTTTGTCTGACCGTCTCATGACCGGTCAGCATCATTGTAAACAAACATCGCCGACGATATCCTGTTCGTTTTGCAGTGCTAAAATAGGGTGGATAAAGGGGTGGAGACATGCTTACGATTTCAAATCTGACCAAACGCTACGGCAAAAAGACGGCGGTCAACCGCATTTCACTTGAGATCAACGCCGGCGACATTGTCGGCTTCATCGGCCACAACGGCGCCGGCAAAACGACGACGCTCCGGTGCTGTTCCGGCATTCTTGAACCGGACGAAGGCGACATCCGGATCGACGGGCTGTCACTCCGGGAATCGCCGCTTGAATGCAAGCGGCGGCTGGCGTACATACCGGATAATCCGGATCTGTACGAGTACCTCACCGGCATCCGCTACCTGAACTTCGTGGCCGATGTGTACGGTGTGAGCGCCGCCGACCGGGCCAGCCGGATTGAGCGCTACGCCACCATGTTTGAAATCCGGAATGATCTCGCCGATCCGATCCGCCAGTACTCGCACGGCATGAAACAGAAGATTGCCCTGATCTCGGCCCTCATACACGAGCCGAAGCTGATCATGCTGGACGAGCCGTTCGTCGGTCTCGACCCCGTCGCCGCGCACCGCATCAAGACTGTCATGCGGCAGATGTGCGACGCAGGCGGCGCGATCTTTTTCTCGACGCATGTACTTGAAGTTGCCGAAAAACTGTGTGACAAAATTGCAATCATCAGACAGGGGGAGATCGTCGTCAGCGGCGACACAGAAACGGTTCGCGGCGACTCGTCACTGGAAAACGTATTCCTGGAATTGGCGGAAAACCATGTTTAGAAAACTCGTTGCGATCAACATCAGAGCACTGCTTGACCGGTCTACCAGAAGCAGCGGCAAAAAGCGGAGGCTTCCCATGCCCCTGATACTTGTCCTCGGCTTCGTCTTCATCCTGCTCATGATCTATCTCGGCTTTTCTGAAATTCTTTTCAAGCCGCTTCTTCTGACGGTGGCGGGCACGCCCCTGCAGAGCCTCTACTGGACGGTAATCGGATTTCTCGCACTCGTGATGTCGTGGCTGTCCATCCTGTTCATGACAGGCCCCATGGTCTTTGCGGCCAAAGACAATGACCGGCTGCTTTCCATGCCGATCCGGCCGATCACGATTGTGATGTCGCGCATCACCGGCCTCTATTTCTTCGCGCTCCTGATTCTTAGTTTCTTCTTCATTCCCGCTTTCGTCGTGCAGATCGAAATCGTCGGATTCAACGCGGCCTCAGCCGGCATGCTGCTTTTATGCCTGCTGGTGTTTCCGCTCCTGTCCCTTTCCCTGGCCCTGATTCTGGGCTTGCTGCTCCATCTGGTGTCAGGTCACCTTGCGCGCTTCAAAACGGTGATCACGATGGCGGTGTCCTTCGCCTCGCTCATCGCCTACTTCTATTTCATTATGAATCTGCAGAATGCCATGATTATGATGGTGGAGCGAGGCAACGACATGCAGGAATCGTTTCGCCGCGTGCTGCCCTTCATGCACCATTTCGGTGAGGCGGTCGCCGGCACAAGTGTCCGCTCGCTTCTGATCTTTGCCGCCTGGGCCGTGCTGCCGGCGGCGCTCGTCATCTTGCTTATCAACCGGATATTCCTTTACCTGGCGCGCCGCGTATCGTCCACACACAAGTCGGTGTTCCGCGGTGTGCGCGAAACGTCACTCCGCCTGATGCCCTCGCTTTTGCTGCGCGAGTGGCGGCACTATTCATCAGCACCCATGGTGATGATGAATACCGGCATTGCGGCCATCATGGCCATCGGCCTGGCCGGCTTTCTCTGGTTCTCGGGCGGAGAGGTCGTCGCCCTGATCGGTCTGCCGGAACTGGCACCCTTCATGCCTGGCGGACTGCTGGCGATCGTCCTGTTTCTGGCCTCAACCGCCTTAATCTCGGCGTCGTCGATTTCGCTCGAAGGCAAGAGCATCTGGCTCCTGAAAACGCTCCCCGTGAAAGCGGCGACGATACTGGCGTCGAAGGTCATGTTTCACTGGCTCGTGCTCGGTCCGTTCTTTCTCATCCTGTCACTTACGATCGTCATCATGTTCGGCGCGAGCCTGTGGCAAAGTATTCTGTTCCTGATTCTGCCGCAGCTGATCATCATCCTGTTCGGCCAGGCCGGCCTGATTGCGAATCTGTTCTGGCCGCGCTTCGATTACCTGAACGAGACGGCTGTGGTCAAGCAGAGCGTCAGCGTCATCGTGGCCATGGTCGCGTCGTTTGTGTTCAGCGGCCTTCTGATCGCCGGCTATGCCCTGATCTGGAACCGGATCGGCACGCTGGACCAGTACATCGCGGTCGTCACGGCATTCATTCTGCTCTTGATTGCGGGATTGGGCGTATACCTGAATACAGCCGGCGTCCGGCGTTTCCGGGGGCTGCAGGCGCCTTAGCGGCGGTAACGCTCGAAGAACGTCTTGGAGAGCGACGGGCTGTCCAGCGTCTGGCCGGCTTTCAGCTCGCTGATTCTGGCCAGTACGGCATCGCCGAGCGGCAAATCGTCGTAAATGCCGTACATGCGGAAAAAATGCTCCAGCGGCTGGTTTGACTCCATGGCCGCCTTGGCCACGTCAGTCAGAAAATGGCGGCTGTTCGGCAGTGCGATTTCGGAGATAAGCGGAACATCGCTCCACACGGTGCGGCCCGGCCCAAGGTCCGGTTTGGCACGGCGGCCAAGCCGGGCAGGCATCAGGTTGCCGAATGTGTAAAGACGGTCTTCCAGCTGGATGCAAAGATCGCTCAGCGCTTTGGCAACGGCATTTCGCGGATACGAGAACTGCAGCGTGACCCAGCCGTGGTAATAAAGATAGAGACTTGCGCGCGCGCGGATCAGGGTCTGAATCTGTTCCGCCGGACCGCGTTTCGAAACGGTCGCCAGCGTCGGGAACAGCACGGCCAGATCCTTGTAATTGAGTCGATTGGCGAGCTCCTGAAGCCGTTCCGGCGTATCGGCCACCTTCAGCTGAGCCGTCAGCCACTGGTAGCTGACCGACTGGCCTTCCGTTTGCATTTCGCGCGGAAGCGGCAAAGACAGACGGGCAAATTCCCTCGCTTCGCGAAACGTCTTATAGCGCAGCACGGGCCGCTGGAGCACGGGGGGGTGTGCGATCGCCGGCTCGTGCGGCGCTGTGTCCGGGGGCAGGGGAGACGAAAGATCGGCTTCTGAAGACCGTTTTGCGGATGCGTCAGCCGGCTCCTGCTTTGCCTCAGGCGTCTGGAGCGTCAGTTTCGCGGCGCGCACACCGGGCGCGACTTCGGAGGTCGACTGACGAATGCGCGAAATGACTTCGTAAATGTCCTTGCGCTCCGTTTTCCCGTCCGCTGTCTGCCTGTTCTTTTTCATCTCAGCCGATACCGGGCCTCAGTGCCTGCGGCAGTGCGTCAACGGCGTCCCGAATTTCCGTGGTGGTGAAGGTCAGCCGCTCAATCACTTCCGCGAGTCCCGCATCATATTCATCCAGCGATTTTCTGACAAAATCAGCCGTTTCCTTTGTGAAGTTAGTGGTGTTGTCGGAAATGATCCGGCCGAGATCCGCCAGCCGGTCAAGCTGCGAGTCAAGCCGATCGAGCCAGATGGAGCCGGCTTCATCCTGGCGTTCCGCCAGCTGCGCCGCCGCGAGCAGCGCTTTGCTCGATTCGCCGACACTCGTGTCGAGGCGGATCGCATAGTTCTGCAGCTGAGCCGCCAGCTGATTGATGTGGGCCGCAAGGTCGGCTTCCTCACCTGTATACAGTGCCGCCATCTTTTCGGTTGTGACGCCGATCAGGGCGATATGCCCGCGAATGTCCCCGATCTCCTTGACCATATCCTCTTTCGATTTCGTCAAAAGCTCGATCGCTTCATGAATTTGCGTGTTCAGCTCAATGTTCTGCTGGCGCGATGTCTCCAAAACATCAACCTGAGATTTGATGTAGCGTTCCGACTCGGCCAGTTTTTCGTTCATGGCGGACAGATGGCCGTCGAGCGGCGCCAGATGCACGGCCAGCCTTGAGCCGACCACATTTGCAAACTGATTGGCCAGATCGGCCATGCCGCTCTCCTGCCTGGCGGTGATCTCGCCTGCGAGTTCAATCAGAGCATTGCTGGCGTTCTGAATCGGCGGCGAGACCTGTTCGGTCATGATCGCGCGCACGCTGTCTTCGATGCCTTTCGAGAATTCGCTCGTCGCCAGGCGTTCGGCAGTATCGTTGAAGACCTTCAGCTGGCTGCCCATATTCCGGTCGTACGTCTGCATCTCATTGATCAGGGAAGCGATACCGGCCTTGTCCCGGAAGACATTGAGGCGCGCCGTCATGGCGTTGTTCAGCTGCTTCGCTTCGTTCTCAAGGCGTGCGCGCACGCCGTTTGTGTAAAACCAGGCATAGGCGGCAAGCGCCAGGCCCGACGCCAGCGGGAAGATCAGAACCGGCAGGTTTTGTGCCGGGACCGCAGGCGGGATTGCCGTCAGCGAAGCCGCCGCACCGACCAGACCAAAAAGACCGAGCAGGACAAACAGTGCCGACGGCCAATAGGATACGGCCCGCTGTTCATGCCGGCTCATCAGCTCGGCCGGGACAAAATAATCGTCAGGATCCGGCAGATAACGGTCTTCAAACAATGCTTTGCCGTCCTCCCGGTAAAGTGTCAGCCGTTCCTCGAAGGCTTCCGACTCCGAACTTACAGGCAGCTTGCCCGTTTCGCGGATCTCATCGGCCGCATCCTGGTAGACATCCGTCATCTCGTGTTCGACCCGTCTCATGCGGAGCAGGTAAATGATGCCGAGTGCCGCCATGATGATCGGCACGATCAGAACAAAAAACCAGTGGACCGCATCCAGCCCGAACAGACTGACTGTTTTTAACAAGAACATACACACCCCCGTGTTTCAAAACGCGACATGCCCGAATTCGCGTCAATTATATCATGCAAAGGGGGATGAATCCGGCACGTTCACGGTTTGACAGTATTTGGGCAAGACTCGTATCATGTGTCCAATGCCGACCCGGCATTAGAAAAGGCGTGAATCAGATGGCGACAAAATACATTTTTGTGACCGGAGGCGTCGTCTCCGGTCTTGGCAAAGGGATCACGGCGGCAGCCATCGGATGTCTCCTGAAAGCCCGCGGATTATCGGTCAGAAACCAGAAATTCGATCCCTACATCAACGTCAATCCGGCGCTCATGAATCCGACGCAGCACGGAGAAATATTCATCACGGAAGACGGCGCCGAAACGGACCTCGACATCGGACATTACGAGCGCTTCACGGACGTCAATCTGAACGCCGAGTCGGATATCACCTCCGGCATGATCTACCTTGACGTGATCAATCGCGAGAGAGACGGCGGCTACCATGGCAGCACGGTGCAGGTCGTCCCCCACATCATCAACGAGATCAAGTCGCATTTTTACGCCATCGCCGACAAACATGACGCTGACGTGGTCATCGCCGAAATCGGCGGGACGGTCGGTGACATGGAAGGCCAGCCATACCTGGAGGCCATCCGCCAGCTTTCCTACGAGGCCGGCCGCGAGAACTGCCTGTTTGTGCATGTCACGCTCTTGCCGGTCGTCGGCAAGTCGGCGGAAGTCAAGACCAAGCCGAGCCAGCACAGCGTGCAGAAGCTGCTCTCCTCCGGCGTGCAGCCGGATGTCCTGGTCTGCCGCTCGGAAGCGCCCCTCGATCTCGCGATCCGCAAAAAACTTGCGATGTTCTGCAACGTCCCGGTCAGCCGCGTGATCGCAAATCCCGACTGCGATTCCGTATATGAACTGCCGCTTCTTTTTGAAAAAGCGGGCCTGGCGAATGAAATCTGCCGCCACTTCGGCATGGCCGAAGGCGTTACCCCGGATCTGAGCGGCTGGGAAGACCTCGTCCTGCACATGAAGAAGCCGCGGACACGGCTGAAAATCGCGCTGATCGGGAAATACGTCGAGCTGCAGGATGCGTATTACAGCGTGATCGAGGCGCTCACGCACGCCGGCATTTACGGCGGGTATGACCCGGACATCACCTGGCTGCAGAGCGAATGGTTCGAAACTGAACCGTACGAAACGGCGCGGGAACGTCTCCTCGAGCACGATGCTGTCATCGCGCCGGGCGGGTTCGGCAACCGCGGCATGGAGGGACTGATCACGGCCGCGGGCATCTGCCGGCGTGAGGGCATCCCCTATTTTGGCATCGGACTCGGCATGCAGATGGCCGTGGTCGAAATTGCAAGGCACGAGGCCGGACTGAATGAAGCCGGCAGCGACGAAGCCGATTTCTGCGGCGACGACATATTCTATTACCCGGCCGGCAGGAAAAGCATGGAAACGACGCCCTTCAGTGACTGGCACATGCGCGCGGGGGCCTGCACCACGGTCTTTGCACCGGACACGCCGCTGCACCGCATCTACCGGACGGATGAGGCCGTCGAACGCCATCATCACCGGCGGGAACTGAATCCCGCGTATCAGTCGCAGTTGATCGCGGCGGGACTCGGCATCGGCGGCACGGATCCGGACAAGCTGATCGTCAACGCCGTATTCTGGCCTGAGCACCCGTTCTTTATCGGGACGCTCTATGAACCGCAGCTGATCTCCCGGCCGACCCGGCCGCACCCGCTCTTCGCGGCATTTTTGCAGGCGGCCGCGACACGAAAGGAACGCTCATGATCGTACCTGAACTATCCCGTACTTTTTCCGAATACCTCCTGATACCGAATCTGACCGATGAACGCTGCGTCCCGTCCGGCGTCGACCTGTCGTCGCCCCTGACCCGTTTTTCGGACGGCGAAACATCGCGGATCACGCTGAACACGCCGCTTCTTTCCGCCATCATGCAGAGCGTCTCCGACGACGGCATGGCGATTGCACTGGCGAGAGAAGGCGGACTGGCCTTTATCTTCGGCTCTCAGTCGATCGAGTCGCAGACGAAGATGGTCCGTCGCGTCAAAAAATACAAAGCCGGCTTCGTTCCGAGCGACAGCAACCTGCGCCCGGATCAGCGCCTCAGCGATGTGCTGGCGATCAAGGCGAAGACCGGTCACTCGACGCTGCCGATTACGGCAGACGGCACGCCGACCGGCAAACTGGTCGGCATCGTCACCAGCCGCGACTACCGGATCAGCCGGATGGATATCGACACCAGAATCGATACATTCATGACCAAGCTGGAAGATATGGTGATCGGGCAAGAAGGCATCACGCTGAGCGAAGCAAACGACATCATCTGGGATCACAAGCTGAATCAGCTGCCCATCGTAGACGACAGAGGCCACCTGGTTTCACTCGTATTCCGCAAGGATTACGATGAGCACAAGAGCAATCCGCGGGAGCTTTTGGACACGCGCAAGCGCCTGATGACCGGTGCCGGCATCAACACGAGAGATTACACGGACCGCGTCCCGGCTCTGGTCGAAGCTGGCGCAGACGTCCTCTGCATCGATTCCTCGGACGGGTATTCGGTCTGGCAGCAAAAAACATTGGCCTGGATCCGTGACGCCTGCGGCGAGGACGTGCTGGTCGGAGCCGGCAACGTCGTCGACGCAGAAGGCTTCAGCTATCTGGCCGATGCGGGTGCCGACTTCATCAAGGTCGGTATCGGCGGCGGTTCAATCTGCATTACGCGCGAGCAAAAAGGCATCGGCAGAGGCCAGGCCTCCGCCTTGCTCGACGTGGCCCGGGCCCGCGACAAATATTATGAAGAAAAGGGCATCTATATCCCGATCTGTTCCGACGGCGGCATCGTGCTCGACTACCATATGACGCTGGCTCTGGCGATGGGCGCCGATCACCTGATGCTCGGCCGCTACTTCGCCCGTTTTGACGAAAGCCCGACGCGGCGTCTGCTCGTCAACGGCCAGTACGTCAAGGAATACTGGGGCGAAGGGTCGAACCGGGCCCGCAACTGGCAGCGCTATGACAGCGGCGAGTCGACCGGCCTGCACTTCGAGGAAGGTGTCGACGCCTATGTGCCGTATGCCGGTTCACTGAAGGACAACCTGGACGCCAGCTTAAGCAAGGTGAAGGCCACGATGTGCTCCACGGGTGCCGTGACGCTCCCCGAACTGCGTGAAAAAGCGAGACTGACGGTTATCTCTCCGACCTCCATCGTGGAGGGCGGCGCCCATGACGTCTTCTCCAAGCAAAATGACCCGCGCTGAACGGTTTGGCGCTTCATTTGATTCATGTCATAAATCGGCTATAATGCTTGCCTGAGTTAAGCACAATAAACCGAGCGTCTGAAAGGAATATATAAGATGGCAGAACAAATTTACGAGCTGACCTATGAGGGGATTACCGAGAAGCAGGAAGAGCTTGAGCGCCGCAAAACGGTGGTGGCCGCCGAAGTTGCGGAACGGCTGAAGGAGGCACGGGCACTTGGCGATCTGTCCGAAAACTCTGAATACGACGATGCCAAAGCCGCACAGGCCGAAAACGAGATGCGGATCATGGAAATCGAGCAGATCCTGAAGAACGCCAAGCTGATCGAAGACAAGGAAATCTCAAAGACGAGAGTAACACTCGGCGGATTCGTCACCCTGATTGACGAAGATACCAAGGAAGAACGCGAGTTCAAATTGGTCGGCCAGCAGGAAGAAGACATCTTTCAAAACAAGATCTCTCAGGAATCGCCGGTCGGTGCCGCCATCATGGGCAAGAAGAAAAACGATGTGGTGGACGTCCGCACACCGGCGGGAACACTGCGTTACCGCATCGTCAAAATAGCAAAGTCAAAGTAGGTATACGATGGAAACGACTGACCTCGGTTCAGGGCTTCACGAACAGCGCCTGAACCGCCTGAACAAGCTGAACGAGCTCGAACGAAGTCCGTATCGGGAAACGACTGCCAGACAGACCGGAAAAGCGGCCGACATTGCCGCCCGATTTGACGAACTGGAAGGGCAGACAGTTTTCCTGGCCGGCCGACTGATGAGCAAACGCGGGATGGGCAAGGTCAGTTTTTCCGATCTGCAGGACGAATCGGGGCAGATTCAAATATTCACAAAAATCGACGTGCTTGGCGAAACAGCCTATGCCGGCTGGCAGCAGCTCGACATCGGCGACGTCGTGCAGGTCGAAGGCGAGATATTTCGCACCAGGCGCGGTGAGATATCGGTCCGCAACCAGGGTTTTTTGCTCCTCGCAAAAGCGCTGCGCCCGCTGCCCGAAAAATTTCACGGCCTGACCAACACCGACACGCGCTACCGCAAGCGCTACCTCGACCTGATCGTCAATCCGGATGTGAAGGACACTTTCCGCAAGCGCTCCGCGATTATCGCGTCGCTGCGGCAGGACATGATCGCGCGCGGCTTTCTCGAAGTCGAAACACCGATCCTGTCCACGATCGCGAGCGGAGCAGCAGCCCGGCCGTTCACCACGCACCACAATGCGCTCGATCTTGAACTGACCTTGCGCATTGCCCCCGAACTTTACCTCAAGCGCCTCGTCGTGGGCGGTTTCGAGCGCGTCTTTGAAATCGGGCGAAACTTCCGGAACGAAGGCATGTCGATCAAGCATAATCCCGAGTTCACCATGATCGAGGGGTATCAGGCATTTACCGATTACCGCGGCATGATGGACCTGATGGAACACCTGATCGCATCGGCAGCCCGCACCGTACTCGGACGCACCGTCGTCGAATATCAGGGCAAAACGATCGATCTGACGCCGCCGTTTGCGAGAAAAACAATGGCGGAACAGGTGAAGGAAACGACCGGCATCGACTTCAATGAAATGCGCGACGCGGACATCCTGC
>DUPJ01000112.1 GCA_012838355.1 Clostridiaceae bacterium | reverse complement strand
GCGAACCGAAATATTTCCGCATCACCGACCTTATTCCCGGTTCACCGGCGCTGGAAGCCGGACTGCGTATCGGTGACGTGATTGAATCCGTCAGCGGGCAGAGCGCATCCGAGTTTCAGGATGTGTCCCATCTGGCCAGTGTCATCCGGGGTGCGGAAGGGTCGAGCGTCACGATCGGGGTGTATCGCGAATCGGACGGCAGCCGGTTTGAACTCACCATCGAACGGCGCAAAATTACGAATGCCAATACGCGCCACCGCATGCTGACGGATGCCATCGGCTATATCCAGGTGACGGAGTTCTCGCACAACGTCAGCCGCAACTTTATCAAGGCGATCGACGAACTGGTGGACAAAGGCGCGAAGCGTCTCGTGATCGATCTGCGCAACAACGGCGGCGGTTTGGCCGACGAATGCGTGAAGATGGTCGATTATCTTGCAGGCGATCAGGTGGTTGCCACGATTGAAGGGCGGCGGGACGGACGTGACTTTTCACTCGAATGGACAAGCGACGCGAAAGTTGGTGTGCCGGACGATATGAGTTACGTGATTCTCCTGAACAACAACTCAGCAAGTGCCAGCGAGCTGTTCTCCGGTGCCCTGCACGATTACGGCAAAGCCGTCCTGGTCGGAGAGCAGACATTTGGCAAAGGCGTGGGTACCCTGACCTACGTACTTTCTGACGGTTCTGCGATTCAGGTCACGAACTTTGAATACTTCCTGCCGAACGGAGAAAGCATTCAGGATGTCGGACTGACACCCGATGTTTCGGTTGAATTGTCTGAAGAGGCGGCCGGCCTGCCGATCACGATGATGAGCGAAGAGCAGGACACGCAGCTGGCCAGGGCAGTTGAAATTCTGGAGGAGTCACTCGAATAGCGGCAGATCGGCAGACGATACCCCGTGCTTAGTCGGTTACCTGATCCGCATTCCGAAAAAACGGGGATGGAAGGCCAGTCAGCCTTTGCGCTTGACTATGTGCTCGCCGTGCTCGGTGAACCAAACGAGCGGGATCCGGAAAAGGATCGTCTTCCGCTCTTTTCAGGCAGCTGCGGCAAGACTCTGCCCGCGATTTACCGCGGGCTGATCAGTATGGTCGCCGGCCGCTGACTGCTGCGTAAAAACGGGGTTGCAACGACTTTCCAGATGATGTATACTCGTCCTCGCGCGTTTCTCCGGAGACGGGAGCGTGCATGGAAGGATTGAGATTGCGAAATGCTCGCTGCGGGTGTTTCGGGAACTTAGTCGGAAGCGCCCGGCAGTGATTCGGGAAGACCTGGCAGCGCAAGCAGTTGCCCAGCATAAGAATTTTTGCTGGGTTTTGATTCGGGGCAAGAAGATACGCCCGGTTGCGTAGCAAGGTAAAGCAGCGATTGCAGGAGGATTACATGGCAATCAACCAAAAGATCAGGATTCGTTTGAAGGCATTCGATCATCATATTCTGGATGAGAGTGCAGAGCGCATCGTCGATACCGCGAAGCGCACAGGTGCCAGTGTTGCGGGACCGATCCCGCTGCCGACGGAGAAGGAGATCATTACCATTCTCCGCTCGCCGCATAAGCACAAGGATGCCCGTGAGCAGTTCGAGATTCGCACGCACAAGCGCCTGATTGACATTCTGGCACCGAATCAGCGGACAATGGAGTCCCTGAAAAAGCTTGAAATGCCTGCCGGTGTCAACATTGAGATAAAAATGTAGCGTTTCGGCGTTTGCGTTTAATGGTCAAGTTCACCGTTGAGGTGAACCAATAACCGGGAGGTAGAAAATGAGTCAATTCATGCTGGGCAGGAAAGCCGGTATGACCCAAATCTTTGATGAAGACGGTGTGGTGATTCCCGTAACAGTACTGGAATGCGGCCCGCTTTTCGTCGTACAAAAGAAGTCGAAAGAGACCGACGGCTATGAAGCAGTCAAAGTCGCGTTTGAAGACAAGAAGCGCGTGAATCGCCCGAAACAGGGCGAATTCGACAAGGCCGGTGTGTCTCCGAAGCGCATCATGCGGGAGTTTTGTCCTGAGCAGGCATATGAGCCGGGCCAGGAGATCAAGGTCAGCGACATGTTCGAAGTCGGTGACAGTGTGGACGTCTCCGGCGTATCAAAGGGCAAGGGATACCAGGGTGCGATCAAGCGTCACGGTCAGTCGAGGGGCCCGATGTCTCACGGTTCGAAGTATCACCGCGGGGCTGGCTCCATGGGATCGACATCGACGCCGGGCAAGGTGCTGAAAGGCAAGAAGCTGCCGGGCCATATGGGATCCGAACGTGTGACGGTGCAGAATCTGAAAGTTGTTCAGGTTGACGGCGAACGCAATATCCTCGTGATTCGCGGTGCCGTGCCGGGTCCGAAGGGCGGTCTGCTCGAGGTCAAGACCTCGACCAAGACCCGCGGATAAAGGAGTAAGAGTATGGCGAAGACGAATGTAGTGAATATGAAAGGCGAAGTTGTCGGCGAGATCGAACTGGCCGATGCCGTGTTCGGCATTGAGCCGAACCGCGATGTACTGAGCCGTGTTCTTTTGAATCAGCTGGCCAATCGCCGTCAGGGTACGAGCAAAGCCAAGACGAGATCTGAAGTGCGAGGCGGAGGAAGGAAACCCTATCGCCAGAAAGGCACAGGCCGTGCCCGTCACGGCTCTATCCGCTCGGCGCAGTATGTCGGCGGCGGTATCATATTTGGGCCGGCCCCGAGAGATTACAGCTACACGCTGCCGAAGAAGATGCGCCGTCTGGCGCTGAAATCAGCGCTTTCGAGCAAATTTGGCAGCGGCGATCTGGTGGTAGTCGACGAACTGAAGCTTGATGAAATCAAGACAAAGCGAATGGTCGAGTTTCTGCGGGCTGTCGGCGTCGAGAAAACGGCGCTCCTCGTGACCGGTGAGCGTGATGTGAACGTGGAACGTTCAGCTTCGAACATCAAAGGCGTGAAAACGGCGCTGCCGAACACGATCAACGTGTTTGACATCCTGAAGTTTGACACCTTCGTCGTTACAGAAGCAGCGATCCGCAAGGTAGAGGAGGTTTACAACAAATGAAAACTCCGCAAGACGTAATACTGCGCCCGGTTATCACGGAGCAAAGTTCCATGCAGGCAGCCGCGGGCAAGTACACATTTGAAGTGGCGAAAACGGCGACCAAACCGGAAATCCGCCATGCTGTCGAAGTTCTTTTTGACGTCAAAGTCAAAGCCGTCAACACACTTCGCTACGATGGCAAAGAGAAGCGTGTCGGCGTGCATACCGGCAAAACAGCTGCATACAAAAAGGCCGTCGTGACGATCGACACCGATCCGACCGCGGAGACGTACCAGACCAAGGGCGGCAAAGTGACCCAATCGGCGAAAAAATATAAGACGTCCATCGAAGAATTCGGGTTTGGCGGCTAAGCCGACAGGAAGGAATAAGGAGAACCATGGCATTAAAGACATATCGCCCGACTTCACCGGCGAGAAGACAGATGACCGGGACCGACTATTCGATACTGACGAAGAAGGCACCGGAAAAGAGTCTGCTGACGACAAAAGTAAAAAACAGCGGCCGCAACAATCACGGACGGATCACTGTTCGTCATCGTGGCGGCGGCAATCGGAATAAACTGAGACTTATCGACTGGAAGCGCACGCGCGATGATATCCCGGCCACAGTAAAGGCCATCGAATATGATCCGAACCGCACGGCTTTCATCGCACTGATTCAGTATGCGGACGGTGTGAAGAGCTATATCCTCGCACCTGACGGCCTGAAGGTCGGCGACTCTGTCATCTCCGGCTCGGCAGCCGATATTCAGCCGGGCAACTGCCTGCCCATTTCGTCGATCCCCGTCGGTACGGAAATCCATAATATTGAGATGAAACCCGGCCGCGGCGGACAGCTTGTCCGCGGAGCCGGCACATCGGCTCAGCTCTTGGCCAGAGAAGGAAAAATGGCGACGCTCCGGCTGCCGTCGGGCGAAGTCCGGCTGGTTCCCGCGAACTGCCGCGCAACGATCGGAACCGTCAGCAATACGGACAATGAAATCGTGAATATCGGCAAAGCCGGCCGGAAACGGCACATGGGACGTCGTCCGCACGTGAGAGGTTCTGTCATGAACCCGGTCGATCACCCGCACGGCGGCGGCGAAGGCAAAGCCCCGATCGGCATGCCGGGTCCGGTGACGCCCTGGGGCGTGCCGACACACGGCTATAAAACTCGCAAGAATAAGCGTTCGGATAAATACATTATCCGCCGCAGGAAAAAGTAAGCGGAGGATAACCTGATATGAGTCGTTCCACAAAAAAAGGATTCTTCGTTCAGGACGCACTGCTGAAGCGCGTCAGCGAAATGAACGATAAGAACGAACACCGCGTTCTGAAGACCTGGTCCAGAGCGTCAACCATTTTCCCGGAGATGGTCGGTCACACGATCGCCGTTCATGACGGCAGAAAGCATGTGCCGGTTTACATCACGGAGGAGATGGTCGGTCACAAGCTGGGTGAATTCGCGCCGACCCGCACATATCGCGGCCATTCCGGTTCGGACAGGCGTTCCGGACGATAGGAGGAGTAAGCGATGTCTAAAAAAGTAATGAGCAGGGAAGAACTGCTGAAAAACCGCGAGCAGCTGATCGCAGACTATAAAAAGCCGCATCGCCGTTTTCAGAGGAAGACGCTGCTGACGAAAAAAGAGAAAAAAGTACTCGGTATCGGCAAGGATGAAGGCCGCGCACACGCCAAGAATGTGCGGATCAACCCGTTCAAAGTGAACGCGCTGATCCGGAACGTAAAAGGCAAGTCGCTGGATGAGGCAATCGCCATTCTGACGTACTCGCCGCGCGGTGCTTCGCCCGTGCTGATCAAACTGATCCGCTCGGCAGAAGCAAACGCCGTTAACAACAACAACCTGAACCGCGACAACCTGTTCGTGGCTGAACTGTACGCCAACGAAGGTCCTACGCTGAAGCGCATAATGCCGCGCGCCAGAGGATCGGCAACGCGCATCTTGAAAAGGACGAGCCACATCACCTGTGTGCTGCGTGAAAGAGAGTAGGAGGATCGAGCATGGGTCAGAAAGTTAATCCGCACGGTATGCGCGTAGGCGTCATCAAGGACTGGGATTCGAGATGGTATGCCGATAAAAAAGACTTCTCCAGATTCCTGGTTGAAGATAAGAAAATCAGAGACTTCATCAAGTCGGAAGCCTACGATGCCGGTATTTCCCGCATCGAAATCGATCGTGAAGGCGACAAAAAAACAGTAGTCACCATCACGACCGGCAAGCCGGGTATCATCATCGGCCGTCAGGGCGCCAAGATCGAAGAGCTTAAGGCGAAGCTGTCAAAAGGATTCGGCAAAAACTTCTTTATCGATATCAAGGAAGTCAAGAATGTCGATATCGATGCACAGCTTGTTGCAGAAAGCATCGCCAAGCAGCTGGAAGAACGCACATCGTTCCGCCGCGCCATGAAACAGGCGATATCGAGAGCCATGAAGAACGGCGCCAAGGGAATCAAGGTGATGACCTCCGGCCGTTTGAACGGCGCTGAAATCGCGCGTGTCGAGCAGTATCACGAAGGCACGATTCCGATGCATACGCTGCGGGCCGATATCGACTACGGCTTCTCCGAGGCAAAAATGAGTTACGGCCGCCTGGGCGTCAAAGTCTGGGTCTACAAAGGCGAAGTCATGCCCGTGATCCGTCGTCCTGAACAGAAGGAAGGAGAAACAAAGTAATGCTGCTTCCAAAGCGAGTGAAATATCGTAAACAGCACCGCGGCCGCATGACCGGAAAAGCGACGCGCGGCAACAAGGTGACCTACGGACAGTTCGGCCTTGCCGCATTGGAGCCGGGCTGGATTACCTCAAACCAGATCGAAGCGTCGCGTATTGCGATCAACCGTTATCTGCGCAGAGGCGGTAAAGTCTGGATCAAAATATTCCCGGACAAGTCCGTCACGGCCAAACCGGCTGAAACGCGCATGGGTTCCGGCAAAGGTTCGCCGGAATACTGGGTTGCCGTAGTCAAGCCGGGCCGTGTTCTCTTTGAGATCGCCGGCACATCGGAAGATCAGGCAAGAGAAGCGCTGCGACTGGCCAGCCACAAGCTGCCGATCAAGACAAAGTTTGTTGAAAGCGAACGCGTTTTCAGTGAAGAAGAAATTGCGAAGTTCGCAGTCGCGATTCCGGAACAGGATGTCGAAGCCGAGACCGAAGGCGAAGAATCCGCCATTGAAGGCGAAGACGCCGCGGCAAAGACAGAGGAGGGCAGTGCCGATGAAAGCAACTGAGATGCGCGGCAAAACACGCGAAGAGTTGAACCAGGAACTGGTCGAACTGAAAGGCGAGTTGTTTAAACTGCGTTTTCAGCACGCGACGAATCAGCTGTCGAACCCGAATCAGCTGAAATTCGTCAAGCGCAATATTGCCAGAGTGCTCACAGTGATTCGTGAGCAGGAACTTGGCGCGAAAGGTGGTAAGCACTAATGGAAGCCAGAGGCATTCGCAAGCAGATGGTCGGTGTCGTGACCTCGAACAAGATGGATAAAACGGTCGTCGTCAATGTGACTGAACATGTGCGCCACCCGCTTTATAAGAAATACATCAAGCGCAGCTACCGTCTGAAAGCACATGACGAAACGAATAGCTGCGGTGAAGGCGATACCGTCCGCGTGATGGAAACCCGCCCGATCAGCAAGGATAAACGCTGGCGCGTCGTCGAAATCGTGACGCGGGCCGAGTAAGCGGAAAGGCAGGAACGATTATATGATTCAAGTTCAATCGGCACTGCGCTCGGCCGACAATACGGGAGCCAAGCGTCTGATGTGCATAAAGGTACTGGGCGGCACCAATCGCCGCTACGCCAATATCGGTGATATTGTGGTCTGCTCTGTGAAGGATGCGAACCCGGGCGGTGTCGTAAAAAAGGGAGACGTGGTCAGAGCGGTCATCGTTCGCACGAAAAGCGGTGTCCGCCGCAATGACGGTTCTTCCATCCGCTTTGACGAGAATGCCTGCGTCATCCTGAAAGACGACGGCAATCCGCAGGGAACGCGTATCTTTGGGCCGATCGCACGCGAGCTGAGAGAGAAAAACTATATGAAGATTCTCTCGCTGGCACCGGAAGTGCTGTAAGGAGAGGGGTATGGACCGTAAAGTACACGTAAAAAGAGACGACAAGGTATATATCCTGACAGGCAAGGAAGCCGGCAAAAGCGGCAAGGTTTTGCAGGTGGATCGTCAGAAGGGTCGCGTCATTGTTGAGGGTATCAACCTGGTGACGAAGCATAAGAAACCGCGTTCTCGTACACAGACGGGCGGCATCTTGCAAATGGAAGCGTCGATTGATGCGTCCAACGTGATGCTCGTCTGCCCGAAATGCAAGCGCCCGGCCAAGACCGGCGTCCGCGTGCAGGAGAACGGTGAGCGCATCCGTTTCTGCAAAGCCTGCAACGAGCTGATCGGCTCGCAGAGCAAAGCGAAGAAGAAGTGAGGGGCCGCATGAATCGACTGAAAGAAAAATATCATGACCAGATTGCTCCGGCCTTAATGGAGAAATTTGACTATAAATCCGTCATGCAGGTGCCGAAGCTGGAGAAAATTGTTCTCAATATGGGCGTAGGCGATGCACGCGAAAACGCAAAGGCCATTGAGAACTCCGCGCGGGATCTCTCGGTCATCAGCGGGCAGAAGGCAATCGTAACGAAAGCCAAAAAGTCGGTCGCTGCATTCAAGCTGAGAGAAGGCATGGAAATCGGCTGCAAGGTTACGCTGCGCGGCGACCGCATGTATCAGTTTCTGGATAAGCTGATTTCCATCGCGCTGCCCCGTGTCAGAGACTTCCGCGGCATTAATCCGAACTCGTTTGACGGCCGCGGCAATTACGCGCTTGGTGCCAGGGAACAGCTGATCTTCCCGGAGATCGACTACGATAAAATCGACAAAATCCGCGGACTGGACATCGTCATCGTGACGACGGCCAACACGGATGAAGAGGCCAGAGCGCTGCTTGACGCGTTCGGCATGCCGTTTAGAAAGTAAGGGGACAACATTGTGGCAAAAAAATCCATGATCATTAAAGCCAATCGGCCCGCCAAGTTCTCGACGCGTCAGAATAACCGCTGTCAGCTCTGCGGCAGACCGCATGCGTACATTCGCAAATACGGCATCTGCCGTATATGCTTCCGTGAACTGGCGTACAAGGGACAGATTCCCGGCGTGCGCAAGGCGAGCTGGTAAGGAGGACGAAAGATGCAGATTACTGATGCAATCGCAGATATGCTGACGCGTATCCGAAATGCCGGCCGGGCGGGCCACCCATCCTGTGACATACCGGCGTCAAACCTGAAACGCGCCATTGCCGACATCCTTGTCAGTGAAGGCTATCTCGAAAAAGTGACATTCAAAAGTGACAGCCTGCAGGGCATCCTGCACGTGACACTGCGATACAAAGGCAACAAGCCGGTTATCACGGGCATCCGCCGCGTGTCGAAGCCGGGTCTGCGCGTATACGCCGACCTGGACAACCTGCCCCGCGTACTGGGCGGCCTCGGCATCGCAATCATTTCGACCTCACAGGGTCTGAAAACCGATAAACAGGCAAGACAGGCAGGCGTCGGCGGCGAAGTGCTGGCTTACGTCTGGTAAGACACTCTGAAAGGGGCCGAAAGGCTCGCAATCTCAAGAGCAGGAGGAATACATGTCCAGAATTGGTAGAGCACCAATCACGATCCCTGAAGGGGTCAATGTGACTGTCAAGGGACAGCACATCGAGGTGTCTGACGGCAAGACGACGTTGAACCGCGACATCCACCCGGCCATCACGGTCGAAGTGAAAGACAACGAAATTCGGGTGACGCGCGGCAGCGACACGAAGGAACATCGTTCCCTGCACGGCCTGACCCGCTCCCTGATCAACAATATGGTGGTCGGCGTGAAGCAGGGCTTTCAGAAAACACTGGAAGTCAACGGCATCGGCTACCGTGCGCTGAAACAGGGCGACAAACTCGTTTTGAACGTCGGCTACTCACATCCCGTCGAATTTACGGAACCGGAAGGCCTTACGTATGACGTACCGGCACCGAACCGGATCATCGTGAAGGGTGCCGATAAACAGCTGGTCGGCGAAATGGCCGCAAAAATCAGAGCGAGCCGTCTGCCGGATGCCTACAAGGGTAAAGGGATCAAGTACGATTACGAAGTCCTGAAACTCAAAGAAGGCAAATCAGGCGCGAAGTAAGGGAAGGGTTATCGCATGATTATCAAAAAGACAAAAAATGAGATTCGTCGCCGCAACCATGCGCGCGTGCGTAAAACGATCGCCGGCACATCGGCCCGGCCGAGACTCTGTGTCTTTCGCAGCCTGAATCATATTTATGCGCAAGTGATCGATGACAGCCGCGGAATGACGCTGGCTGCCGCATCATCGCTTGACGCGGACCTCAAGGAATCTGTGAAAAACGGCGCCAACGTCGATGCTGCGAAGGCAGTGGGGCGCCTGGTCGCCGAGCGTGCAGTGGAAAAAGGCATCAAGGAAGTTGTCTTTGACCGCGGCGGTTATATTTACCATGGTCGTGTCAAGGCACTGGCCGATGCAGCCCGCGAAGCCGGGCTGGCATTCTGAGGAGGAATTGCTGATGCGTCCTGAACAACAAGGCAGAAGACAGAGAGAACAAAGCGCCGACGGCATGGTGGAAAAAGTCATTCACATCGGCCGCGTCGCTAAAACCGTAAAAGGCGGCCGCAACTTCCGCTTTACCGCACTGGTGATCGTCGGCAACGGCGAAGGCAAGGTCGGCAAGGGACTCGGCAAAGCCGCCGAGATTCCCGATGCCATCCGCAAGGGCATTGAAGATGCGAAGAAGAACCTGATTGAGGTCCCGCTGAAAGACGCTACGATTCCGCACGAAGTACTGGGCGTATACGGCGCCGGCAAAGTGCTTCTGAAACCTGCCGCAGCCGGTACCGGCGTTATAGCCGGCGGTCCGGTCCGTGCACTCTGCGAACTCTGCGGCATCAAAGACGTCCGCACCAAGTCGCTCGGCACGAACAACCCGAACAACATGGTGAATGCGGCACTTGAAGGGCTGAAGGCACTCCGTTCGGCTGAACAGGTCGCGCGCTTGCGCGGCAAGACGGTTGACGAGATACTGTAGGCGGTGGAAGACAAGATGAGCAAAATTACTGTGACATTGATTAAGAGCACAAACGGCTGCAACAAAAAGCAGATCAGAACGGTGGAAGCGCTCGGATTGACAAAGATCGGTCATTCGGTCGAAAAAGAGGCGACACCGGAGATTCTTGGCATGATCCGCCGCGTGGCGCATCTCGTCGAGACGGCTGAAGCGTAAGGAGTCCGAAGTATGAAAATAAATGAAATCAAGCCGAGTGAAGGTGCGCGGCCAAAAGCTTTTCGCAAAGGCAGGGGCCCGGGCAGCGGCAACGGCAAAACGGCCGGCCGCGGCCACAAGGGACAGAAAGCCCGTTCCGGCGGCGGTGTCAGACCGCAGTTTGAGGGCGGACAGATGCCGCTTTACCGCCGGCTGCCGAAGCGCGGTTTTTCGAACGTACGTTTTGCCAAACAGTATCTGGAAGTGAATGTCGGTGATTTGGACCGTTTTGATGACGGCAGTGTCATTGACCTGACAAGCATCAAGGACGCCGGCATTATTTCGGTGCCGAAGGTCAACGATGGCCTGAAGGTACTTGGAGACGGAACGCTTTCCAAAAAGCTGACTGTCAGTGCCAAGGCGTTTACCGCGTCGGCTAAAGCGAAAATTGAGGAAGCCGGCGGAGAGGCCAGGGAGATCTGATATGGGTGACATGCTGCAAACGATCCGAAACGCGTGGAAAATTGAAGATGTCAGAAAAAAGGTGATGTTCACCTTGATTGCCATCCTGATTTACCGCCTCGGAATCGCGGTGCCGGTGCCCGGCATCAGTACGACGGCGTTTACCGCCATGATCGCGAGCATGGGTCAGCTGGGGCAGTTCATGGACATCATTTCGGGCGGTGCATTTTCCACCGTGTCGATTATGTCGCTCGGCATTCAGCCTTACATCAATGCCTCGATCATCATGCAGCTTCTGACTGCGGCCATCCCGGCGCTTGAGCGCCTGCAGAAGGAAGGCGAGGAAGGTCAGAAGAAAATTCAGAGGATTACCCGCTATGTGACGGTCGGCATCGCGCTGGCCATGTCGATTGCATTCTGGTCTGCAACCAAGGACGCCTCCTATCAGGGGCTCCCCGCCGTGCTGAACGCGATTGTCGTCATCCTGAGCTTTACAGCCGGTTCGGCCTTTATCATGTGGCTCGGTGAACAGATCAATGAGCGCGGTATCGGCAACGGCATCTCGATCATTATCTTTACCGGAATCGTCAGCCGGCTGCCCTCCTACATCCCGATGATGTATCAGTATTTCAGAGGCTGGCAGATCACGTCGAATACGTTCGTCTCGATTATCGGTGTGCTTGGCGTCATTGTCGCCTTTGTCGCCGTCATTGCGCTTGTTGTGTTTGTCCAGAGTGCGGAACGCCGCATTCCGGTGAATTATGCGAAGCGCGTCATCGGACGGAAAATGTACGGCGGCCAGAGCACATACCTGCCGATCAAGGTAAATCAGGCCGGCGTGCTGCCCGTCATCTTTGCTGTCTCGATCTTGATGATGCCGTCGACCATCGTGTCGCTGACCGGTTCTCAGGGCCCGGTTGCCAGATGGCTGCTGAATTTTTCCTCGAATCCGCTGTACTACGTGCTGTATGCACTTCTCATTATCGGGTTTACATTCTTCTACTCCATGATCTCCTTCAACCCGGTAGAAATCTCAAACAACCTGCAGAAGAATGGCGGTTTTATCCCCGGCATCCGGCCCGGCAGGCCGACATCCGATTTCATCGCTCAGACGTCACGGCGACTGTCCTGGGTTGATGCCCTGTTCCTCGTCCTGATCGTGCTGCTGCCGACGCTGCTCGGTGCCATTACCGGCGCGGAAGGTATCTGGTTTGGCGGAACGGCTGTTCTGATTATGGTCGGTGTCGCGATGGACATCATCAACCAGCTGGAAGCCCAGCTGATGATGCGCCACTACAAAGGCTTCCTGGATTGAGGATGACGACGTGAGACTTATATTCCTCGGTGCGCCCGGCGCCGGCAAAGGCACAATGGCATCCGCCGTCTCGGCTGCGGAAGGGATCGCACACATTTCAACGGGCGATCTCTTCCGGAAGCACCTGACAGACAAAACAGAACTCGGCATTCTGGCCGAAGGCTACATGTCAGCCGGCAAGCTGGTTCCGGACGATGTAACGGTCGGCATGGTGCGAGTCCGTCTGCAGGAAGAAGATGCAAAAGCGGGCTTCATTTTCGACGGATTCCCGCGAACGCTGGCTCAAGCTGAAGCGCTTGATGCCATGCTCGCCGAACTCGATCTGAAACTGGATGCCGTGATCGATCTGGCAGTTCCGGAGACGGAACTCTTCCGCCGGATTACGACGCGACGCGTCTGCAGGCAGTGCGGTCAGATTTACAATGTCGAAACGATGCCGTCCAAAGTGGCAGGCATCTGTGATCTCTGCGGCGGTGAGCTGATGCAGCGCGCCGACGATAATGCCGAGACGCTGAGAGCTCGACTGGACGTATATTACGACCAGACTGAGCCGCTGATCGAGTATTACAGAAAACAGGGGTTGCTCCAGTCTTTTGACAATATGAATAAAGAAGGCAGTGACGTTGATCAGATCGTTGATCTGGTTCAAAAGTCAAAGCGCGTCTGATGGTTCGTCTGAAGAGTGAATCGGATCTGAAGGCAATGCGCGAGGCTGGGCGCGTCGTGGCCGAAGTGTTTGCCGCCCTGGAAGGTGAAATCCGTCCGGGCGTGAGCACGGCGAGTCTTGAACGGCTGGCCGCGTCCGTGATCAGGAAAGCCGGCGCATCTGCATCGTTCAAGGGATACGGCTACCCGCCGTTTCCGGGAGCGATCTGCGTCTCCATCAATGAGGAGGTGGTGCACGGCATTCCGAGTGATGACCGCCTGCTCGAAGCAGGGCAAATTGTCTCCGTTGACGTTGGTGCCAAGTTGAATGGGTTTCACGGCGATGCGGCGCGCACATTCCTGGTGGGAGACGTTTCCGAAGAAGTCAGGACGCTTGTCGAGGTCACAAAGCAGAGTTTTTTTAAGGCGCTTGACTTTGTCCGGATCGGCAATCGCCTTGGCGATATCTCGGCAGCGATTCAGGATTACTGTGAAGCACACGGTTATGGTGTGGTCCGTGAGCTGACGGGGCATGGCATCGGCAGTGACCTGCACGAAGATCCGAGCATACCGAACTACGGTGTGGCGGGACGCGGCATCCGTTTGCAGGAAGGCATGACGCTTGCCATTGAGCCGATGATTACACTCGGCGGCCATGCGGTCATGCAGCAGTCTGACGGATGGACGATCGTGACACGTGACAAAAAACCGTCGGCACACTACGAGAACACGGTGGCCGTGACGAAAAACGGTCCCGTTATCCTGACAGCACTGTGAGCGCATCCGGCGCCATTGATGCAGGTCACGTGGTGATCTCTCTCAAGGGGAGAGATCTTGGCCGCTGTTATCTCGTTCTGGCGGTTGAGCCGCCGTTCGTTTACGTCGCCGACGGTGCCTACCGCTCCGGCCGAAATCCGAAGAAGAAACGAGTGACGCACGTCAGACATCTGTCGGCGAGAGTCAAACCGGCCGTGCTGGATGAAACGTTCTGGACGGTTTCAGCAAAAGAACAGGATCGGCGGATCCGAAGCCTCATTGCCGGGGCATACGCAGAAGTAAAAAGGGAGGTAACCGATGTCTAAAGAAGATGTAATCGAAGTCAAGGGTGTCGTCGTTGATACACTGCCGAATGCAGTGTTCAAAGTACAGCTTGATAACGGTCATGAAGTGACGGCACATATTTCAGGCAAATTGCGCCAGCACTACATCAAGATTTTGACAGGTGACCACGTGACCTTGGAGCTCTCACCTTATGATTTGAGCCGAGGCCGTATTACCTGGCGAGCAAAATGAGCAAAATATGAAGCGGCAAACCGCGAAAAGGCTTGCCATTTCTGAATATTCTGATACAATACTTTAGCGTGCGCCTAAAAATAGAACGGCGCGGATGGAGCGAAAAATGAAAGTCAGTTCATCGGTTAAACCGCGATGTGAAAAGTGTAAGGTCATCAGGCGCCACGGGCGTGTGATGGTGATTTGTAAAGACCCGAAGCATAAGCAGCGTCAGGGCTAATAAGGAAAGGTAAGGTTTTTGTTGAATGGCACGTATTGCCGGAGTTGATTTACCGAACGAGAAGCGCGTTGAGATCGGGCTTTGCTACATATACGGCATTGGCAGGACCAGTGCGAATAAGATCCTGGAAGCGATCGAGATCAGTCCCGATACGCGTGTAAAGGACCTGACCGACGACGAAGTCACGAGAATCCGTGAAGCCATTGAAAACGGATTCACAGTTGAAGGTGATCTGCGGCGCGAAGTCGCAATGAATATCAAGCGACTGACGGAAATTGGCTGTTATCGCGGACGTCGCCATCGCATGGGCTTGCCGGTACGCGGCCAGCGCACAAAAACAAATGCCCGGACAAGAAAAGGTCCGCGGCGTACCATGGCCAATAAGAAGAAGTAAGGAGCGACCGGCAATTTATGGCACCAAACAAAGGGAAAAAGGCTACGACCAGAACGAGACGAAGAGACCGCAAGAACATCGATCGCGGTGCTGCACACATTCATTCGTCTTTCAATAATACGATTGTCACCATTACGGATATGCAGGGCAATGCGATATCCTGGTCCTCGGCCGGCGGCCAGGGGATGAAGGGATCTCGCAAAGGCACTCCGTTTGCCGCACAGCTGGCGGCGGAAGCGGCTGCCAGAGCCGCGGCCGAACACGGTATGCGGACGGTTGAAGTCTATGTCAAGGGGCCGGGTTCCGGTCGCGAATCTGCGATTCGAGCGTTGGAGACGGCCGGTCTTGAAGTCACCCTGATAAAGGATGTCACGCCGATCCCCCACAACGGCTGCCGCCCGCCGAAGCGCAGAAGAGTATAAGGAGTTAGAGATATGGCAAGATATACCGACGCCGTGTGCCGTCTGTGCCGACGTGAAGGCACGAAACTGTTTCTTAAGGGGCAGCGCTGTTATACAGATAAATGCCCGATGTCCAGCCGGCGCGGAAAACGCTCCGGTCAGCCCGGCATGCACCCGCCGGGACGCAAGAAGGAATCGGAGTACGGCATGCAGCTGCGCGCGAAACAGCGCACAAAACGCTTTTATGGCGTGCTTGAACGTCAGTTCAGAAAAACATACGACAAGGCTGAGCGCATGTCCGGCAAGACGGGTGAAAACCTGCTGGCTTTGCTTGAGCTCCGCATGGATAACGTCGTTTATCGCCTTGGTCTCGCAGAGTCGCGGGCAATGGCAAGGCAGCTGGTGACCCACGGTCACTTCACGCTGAATGGCGGCCGGATGGATATTCCGTCGGCCGAACTGAAAGTCGGCGACGAAATTCAGGTCAAGGAAAACTCGAGAAAAATCCAGCCGTTTGCGGATCTGGCCACACGTCAGGTGCCGTCATGGCTGTCATTCAACGCCGAGCAGCTGAAAGGCACTGTGCTCGCCGTGCCGACACGCGAGGAAATCGATGTCGAGGTCCAGGAGACGCTGATCGTCGAGCTCTACTCACGTTAATCCCTGGACGAATAAGGAGAATCGCATGATCGAAACAAGGTATCCCATCGTCCGACGCGGGGAACAGAACGAAGACGAGTCATACGGCGAATTTATCGTTGAACCGCTGGACCGCGGTTACGGTATTACGCTCGGCAATGCACTGCGTCGCGTTTTGCTCTCGTCTCTGCCGGGCGCTGCGGTGACATCAATCCGGATTGAAGGCATCTTTCAGGAGTTTTCAACCGTACCCGGCGTCATCGAAGATATTACAGAAATTATATTGAACGTTAAGGGAATCCGCGCCAAGATGCACGGCAGCGGCCCGAAAATTGTTTATATTTCAACCGAGGAAGGTCGCGGCGGTGAAGTCACAGCCGGTGATATCGTTCGCGACGATGATGTCGAAATCACAAACCCGGAGCAAATTATCTGCACGCTGAACGGCGACGCCAGATTGTTCATGGAACTGACCGTCGACGAAGGCCGCGGCTATGTGACGGCTGAGCGCAACAAGACACCGAACAGTCCGATCGGTGTAATACCGATCGATTCGATTTTTACCCCGGTCCGCCGGGTAAATTACGGCGTCGTTGATACGCGTGTCGGTCAGTTTACGGACTTCGACAAGCTGAATCTTGAGATCTGGACGGACGGAACAGTGACGGCATCGGATGCCCTGGCCATGGCCGCTGATATTCTGATTGACCATCTCGGCTTGTTTACCAGCGTTTCGAACGCGCCGATAGAAACCAAGAGCGTGAGCAATCCCGGTCATGACGGCAATCGCGAGCTCCTGGCGACTCCGATCGAAGATCTGGGGTTTACCGTGCGCACTTACAACTGCCTGAAGCGCGCCGCCATCAATGAGGTGGCGGATCTTGTCGCGAAGTCGGAAGCCGACATGATGAAGGTAAGAAACCTCGGCAAGAAATCACTCGAGGAAGTGGTTTTAAAATTGGATGAAATGGGTCTGACGTTGGCGGATGCCGACGAGCAGATTTAGGAGGCAAACATAATGGGTGGATATAGAAAACTCGGTCGTACATCCGACCAGCGCCATGCGATGCTGCGCGGTCTTGTGACGTCCCTGATCGTAAACGGCAAGGTTCAGACGACCGATACGAGAGCCAAGGAAGTGCGTCGCATCGCGGAAAAGCTGATCACGGCAGCCGTGCGCGAACAAGATAATTTCACGCTGAAGGAAGTACCTGTCTCCTCCGCCAAGCTGGATGCCAAAGGCAGAAAAATACTGCGCTCGGCTACCTCGAAAAATGGCGCGAAGTACGACGTCGTCGAACGTGAACTCAAGACGAAACAGGTGCAGGTCGATAAACCGTCGCGTCTGGCAGCACGACGTGAAATCATGAAAGTGCTTTACGAGCATCATACGGCGGACGGCAAGCGCGTCAACTCGGTGAACTATCTGTTCAGTGACATCGCGCCAAAATACCGGAATCGCCAGGGCGGCTACACCAGGATAATCAAGATCGGGCCGAGACGCGGTGATGCGGCCGACATGGTTCTTCTTGAGCTGGTCTAGGAAAAAAGCTAACGAAACCGGCGACAGCCGGTTTTTTTTCGACCGGGATTGATGAGCAGGATGATTCGCTTTGACAAGGCCAGCTTCATTTATGATGAGGACTTGCCTCAGGAAGTGCATGCTGTCCGGGATATCAGCCTGGCAGTCAGTCGCGGCAGCCATGTTGCGGTCCTGGGCCGAAACGGCTCCGGCAAGTCAACGGTTGCGCGCCTGATTAACGCACTTCTTCTGGTTCGCGACGGCGTCGTCGAAGTTGGCGGTGTCCGGCCGCTTGATGACGAATCGATTTACCTTGTGCGCCGTCAGTGCGGCATGGTGTTTCAGAACCCGGACAACCAGATCATCGGCACAACGGTAGAAGAAGATGTGGCGTTTGGCCCCGAAAATCTCGGCATGCCTTACGAGCGCATGGTCAAGGCCGTTGATCAGGCGCTTGCTGCCGCTGGACTTTCTCATTTGCGCACGCGCGCCCCGCATGAACTGTCCGGCGGACAGAAGCAGAAGCTTGCAATTGCCGGTGCGCTGGCTATGCAGCCGCATTGCCTCATTCTCGACGAGGCGACCGCCATGCTCGATCCTGAAAGTGCGGCTGAATTCCTGCGTCTCGTTGAGCAGCTGCGACAGGATCGCAATCTGACCGTCGTCAATATCACGCACAACATGGAAGAAGTGCTGCTGGCCGATTACGTCTATGTTATCGATGACGGACGTGTCGCACTGGAAGGCACGCCGCAAGGGGTATTTGACCAGTCCGACACGGTCATCGGACTTGGGCTTGATGTGCCGCGTCATATCGAAATCGCATCCTGTATCGCGAAACATACCGGGTTGCCGCTGGCACCGGGCGAGGCCTTCTCCTTTGCCGACGCGGTAGACGCCGTGCAGTGGCGGCTTGAAAAGGCTGCAGGCACGGTGAAGAGCGCCGCCGGCCGACGGGCGAGGCTGACACGCGAACCGGGCGATACGCTGATTGAGGTCAGTCATCTGTCCTATACCTACGATGCAAACGACCCGTCTGCTCAAGCGCTTGACGACGTATCCTTTACGGTCAGACGCGGCGAGCTGCTCGGTATTGTCGGGCACAGCGGGTCCGGCAAATCAACGCTGATCCAGCATCTGAATGCACTCCTTCGGCCGCCGGCCGGCAAGGTTCAAGTGCTCGGCCTGGATGCGTCCGTCAATAAAAACATCCGGCAGATCCGACGTCAGCTGGGACTATTGTTTCAGTATCCCGAACATCAGCTGTTTGAGGAAACGGTTGCCAAAGATATTGCCTTCGGCCTGCAGGGACAAAAACTCACGCCGGAGGAAATTGATCTGCGCGTGCTCGAGGCGGCTGAACGGGTCGGATTGTCCTCCGAGCTGCTGAGCCGCTCGCCTTTTGAACTGTCAGGCGGCCAGAAACGCCGCGCGGCGATCGCGGGCATTCTGGTGATGCGTCCCGATATCCTGGTGCTGGACGAACCGGCTGCCGGTCTCGATCCGCAGGGGAAGGCGGAGATCCTGAATGATGCGGTGCGCCTCCGCGACCAGGGCGTGACGATATTGATCGTCTCACACAACATGGACGACATCGCCCGCGTGGCGGATCGAATTCTGGTTCTGAATAATGGCCGCCTTCACGGTCTCGGCACGCCGGCTGAAGTATTTACGGACGAGGTCCGGCTGCAGCAGGCCGGTCTTGAGGTGCCTCGCACGATGCGTTTTCTGCAGGCGTTTGAAGGTGTGTATCCCGAATTGCACACAGACTGTTTCGAGGCAGACCGGGCGGCGGCAGCTTTGCTCGGTGCAGCCGGGGAGGCCCAGCATGGCGCGTAAAATATCACTCGGTCGCTATGTGCAGGGCAGTTCATTCATCCATAAGCTCGACCCGCGTTTCAAACTGGTTATTTCGCTGTTCATGATGGTCGTTTCTCTCTTGTCCCGGGATAGCTGGCAGATTGCGCTGGTCACGGTGGTGACCGCGGTTTTCATCCGCCTGGCCGAGGTGCCGCTGAAAGATATATTGAAGAGCATCCGGCCGATTTTGTTTCTGCTGATCTTTGCCTTTATTCTTAATATCTTTTCAGGAGAGGGCGAGCCGCTTGTGTCTTTTCTTGGACTTGATATCACGCTGCTCGGCTTGATGAGCGGAATCAAGACGCTGTTTCGCCTGAGTCTTCTCGTGATGAATACGACACTTTTTCTCACCCTGACGACAACGCCCATTCTGATTGCCGACGCAATGGAACGGTTGCTTTCGCCTCTGAATCGGCTGAAGTTTCCGGTGCACGAAATGGCGATGATGATGTCGATTGCACTGCGCTTTGTGCCGACCTTGCTGGATGAAGCAGAGAAGATCATGAAGGCGCAGTCATCCCGCGGTGCCGACTACGATGCGGGCGGCCCGATCAGGAAGGCCAGAGGCCTTATCTCAATATTGATTCCGCTCTTCATTTCGGCGTTTCGCCGGGCTGACGATCTGGCCACCGCGATGGAGGCACGCTGCTATCACGGCGGTGAAGGCCGAACGCGCTTTCGTGTGATGAAAATTCGGCCGGACGACATCGTCTTTAGTATAATGGTCGCATTGATTGGCGCCCTTGTTTTTATTGGACCGACGTTTATTCGTGTGCCGTTTTAACAATCGACGGGCGTCCCGGGAGGGCGATATGCGTTTGTTTTATGGTATTGATATTGGCGGCACGAATGTCAAAACCGGCATTGTCGATGAAGCGGGGCAAATTCTCGCGCGCAGCAGTCAGAAAACACTGGCCGGCGAACGATCGGGTGAAGCCATTCTTGACAGTGTACTGGCACAGCTGGAAACACTGAAGAAAGAGATCGGCAGCCGGTCGGACAACGTTTTGGCTGCCGGCGTCGGTTCTCCGGGCGTGATCGACAAGGCAAGACGAACAATCGTACGCGCCTTCAATCTGCCTTTTATCAACCTCGATGCTGCCGCTTATCTGGAATCACGCCTGCACGTTCCGGTTACCATCGGAAACGATGCGAATCTGGCGGCTCTGGCCGAGAGCAGGATCGGTGCCGGCAAAGGCGCAGAGAGTTCACTGACGGTCACGCTCGGCACGGGAGTGGGCGGCGGCGTCGTCCTGAATGACCGCGTTTACAGCGGCTTTAACGGCGCCGGCTGTGAACTCGGGCACGTTGTGCTGGTGGAGAACGGCGTGCCCTGCACGTGCGGGCGAAGAGGCTGCATCGAGTCATACTGTTCAGCCCCGGCTCTGATTCGCCAGACAAAGGAAGCGGCCGCGGCCGAGCCGGACTCAATGCTGGGACGCGCCGTTATGTCGGCTGACAAAGTCACCGGCCATACACCCTATGAACTGGCAGAGGCCGGCTGTCCTGTTGCCGCAGGTGTCGTGGCACGGTATCAGCGCCATGTCGGGGAAGCGCTGGCAAACTATATCAATGCTCTCAATCCTGAGCGCATCATTCTGGGCGGCGGCATTTCGCATCAGGGGCAGGCCTTTATCGAGGCCGTGGCCGGCATTGCTTTGCAGGAAGCATTTATCCTGCCTGAAGTGGAACCGCCGACGATAACGGCCGCCATCCTCGGCAATGACGCGGGAATCGTCGGGGCGGCGATGTTTGCCATGGACAATCTGGACGATCGTCAGCGGCCGTGAAACGTGCGCTGAAACTGACATATGACGGCAGCCTTTTTTCCGGCTGGCAGCGCCAGAAAAATGCGCCGTCGGTGCAGCAGACGCTGGAAGAAACATGGCACGGGCTGTTTGGAGAACTGATTCGGACGACAGGTGCAAGCCGAACGGATGCCGGCGTCCATGCCCGCGGTCAGATCGTTATGTTCGATACGGCAAGGACGCTGACGGACGATCAGGTGCGGCTGGCCGTAAACAGCCGCCTGCCGGAAGGACTTGCCGTCGTCACTGCCGTAGCAGTTCCGGACAGCTTCCACGCACGCTATGGCGCGCGGGGCAAGCTTTATACCTACCGGCTCGAGACAGGGCCTGTGCGGCCCGTTCTGGAACGTCATATGACGGCGCACAAGCCGGCCGATGTTGATCTGGTCCGCATCCAAAAAGCGCTTTCGCTTCTGGAAGGCGAACGGGACTTTACCGCACTGATGGATCAGGGGAGTCCGACCAGGCGGCCGGTACGACGGATTGTTTCGGCTTCGGCTGATGCGACTGGATCGCGGATTTGCTTTCGAATCAAAGGTGATGGCTTCCTCTATCACATGGTGCGTATAATAGTGGGTACAGTATTGCTTGCCGGAACAGGCCGTCTTGAACTGGATGCCATGTGCCGCCTGATTGAGGCAAAACAGCGGATCGGTTTGGGACCGACCATGCCCGCGCACGGGCTCTGTCTCGAGCGCGTCTACTATGATCGGCCGCTGTTCGGGGATGATGGAATATCATCTCTTCTGGCGGGACGTTAAGGAGTGACAAAGTCATGAACGAACAGCACTGGAACGAACGGACGAATATGACCATGCTCACGGATTTCTATGAGCTGACCATGGGCAACGGCTACCTGAAACACGGTATGGCAGATGCGATCGCGACGTTCGACCTGTTTTTCCGCGATGTGCCGGAATCGGGCGGTTATGCGATCATGGCCGGGGTCGAGCAGATGATCGATTATCTTGTTGACCTTGAGTTCACCGAAGATAATCTTCAGTTTCTCAGAGAAAGAAACTTGTTCAGCGAAGAATACCTCGATTACCTGCGAAATTTCTCGTTTGCCTGTGACGTCTGGTGCGTGCCTGAAGGCACGCCGATATTCCCGCGCGAACCGATTGTGAAAGTGCGCGGGCCGCTGCCTCAGGCACAAATGATCGAGACGATGCTGCTCGTCACGATCAATCACCAGAGTCTGATTGCAACCAAGTCGTCTCGTATCGTGCGAGCGGCCGAAGGTCGGCCGATACTCGAGTTCGGCGCACGCCGCGCTCAAGGGTACGATGCGTCAGTCCTCGGTGCCCGGGCGGCATATATTGCCGGAGTGGCCGGAACGTCATGCACGATCGCGTCCGAACAGTTTGGCATTCCGAGCCTCGGCACCATGGCGCACAGCTGGGTGCAGTCGTTTGACAGCGAATACGAGTCATTCAAGGCGTATGCCGAGACGTTTCCCGATGCCACGGTTCTTCTGGTCGACACGTACAATACGCTGAAGAGCGGTGTGCCGAACGCCATCCGCACCGCCAAAGAAGTGTTAATCCCCAGGGGCAGCCGCCTGAAGGGGATTCGCATCGATTCGGGGGACCTGACTTACCTGTCGCAGCAGGCGCGCATCATGCTCGATGAGGCGGGGCTTTCGGATTGCCAGATCACGGCTTCAAGCTCGATCGATGAGGAACTGATCCGGGAGCTGCTGATACAGGGAGCCAAAATCGATGTGTTCGGTGTTGGCGAACGCCTGATTACCTCGAAAGCCGAACCGGTTTTCGGCGGAGTGTACAAACTTGCCTCGATTGAAAAAGGAGGCATTGAACACCCGCGCATGAAAATTTCTGATAATCCTGCGAAAGTGACGAGTCCGGCGAATAAGGAAGTCTGGCGTTTCTTCGACAAAGAAACGGGCGATGCCCTCGCCGATCTGATCACGCTGGCTGACGAAGTCATCGACGAAACGAAACCGTATGTGCTGTTTGACCCGAACCACACATGGAAGCGGAAAACGGTTGAAAACTACACGATACGGCGTCTGCTTGAACCGGTCTTCCTCAAGGGACAGTGTGTGTACAAACGCCGTGATATCGAATCGATTCGCGCCTATTGCCGGCGTGAGCTGGCAACGCTTTGGGATTCGGTCAAGCGCTTTGAAAACCCTCAGGTCTATTACGTCGACCTCTCGCAGAAATTGTGGGATCTTCGCGACCACTTGCTCCGGCTGAACGGGGACTAGCGGGAAAGCACTGATAATGCGAGATTTTCTTGCTTTACAAAGTTGACTCGCAAGTGATAGTATGTTACTGGATCAAATCAAACCGACACTATCTTCTCGACTCGAATGCCTAGATGCAGGAGAGATTCCAAGGTCAGCTGGGGTAAGGATCTTGAACCAAATCATTGAAGGAGGCATACG
>DUPJ01000009.1 GCA_012838355.1 Clostridiaceae bacterium | reverse complement strand
GTACCGGCGATCAAGCAGGCGCTGGAACGCGCAAACATGAAACTGGACGACATGGACCTGATCGAGCTGAATGAGGCATTTGCCGCGCAAAGTCTCGGTGTGCTGACCCAGCTGTCCAAAGACCACGGCGTGCCGGTGGACGATCTTCTGAAGAAGACGAACATCCACGGCGGTGCCATCGCCCTGGGACATCCGCTCGGCGCATCCGGCAACCGCATCCTCGTCACCCTGATCCATCAGATGAAAAAACAGAAGGCCACGTACGGTCTGGCGTCACTTTGCATCGGCGGCGGCATGGGCACCTGCGTGATCGTGAAAAATATCGAGTAAGCGACGAAATGATCTTGTGAATGCAAACGATGCTGATGTTGACGAAGGGGCTGCCGCAGGCAGTCCCTTCAATTTACCCTTGCATCATATGTTCCTTCTTTCTCTGCCATTCAATCTCAATCGTTTCCTAGTTTCGCAGTGCTGTTATCGGAACAACGAAAACGCCGTCTTTTCTTTGATAAGCGGCATTCGACAAACCGGAAATCACACAACAAACGGCAGGCGGTTTTCCTCCATCTTTTTTGATGCTTTCGGCCAATGTCAAGAGTTTTTCTGCCGCCTTATCTATTTGATTGGCGCCCAGCTTGATTTCACATGCACACCAGGAACCATCTTTCATTTCGATCACGGCGTCTATTTCTCTATTGGCATAGTCCTGATAATGGAAAAGCGCTGCGCCCATTGATTCGGCAAACACGCGGAGGTCCCGTTCGCACATGGCTTCGAAAAGAAAACCCAGCGTTTCCAAGTCATTAAGGAGCATCTCCGGCGTCGCTCCCAGGAGAGCAACCGCCAGCGAGGGATCAACGAAATGACGCTTGGAAGACTGTTTAATCCTGACGGAGGATCGGATTTTCTCGCTGAAAGGCGGCTGATTTTCAGTTAGAAACAGACGGTCGAAAGTATTCAGATATGATTGCACGGTATCTCTATGGATACTTCCGCCCTCGTCCGCCACGTCCCTGGTCAGCGTTTCAATGGACGCCGCGGTACTTTCATTGCGTGCCAGTGACCGCAGCAGGAGGTGCATTTTTGCGACATCATACCGGATGCCTTCAAGTCTCGGAATATCATAGTTCAGGATACTGTCGATGTAGCTTGAAGGAATCAGGGCTGCTTGACTCAAGCTGATCTCCTGACTGTCAGGCCATCCTCCACGGACGATATAATCAATCAGATCGACTAAGCTGACATCGCCGGTTATGGCCGGCGTTATCCTTCCGTCACACAGATCTCTTAATGACACGTCTCCGCTTGATCTGCCTGATTCAAATAGTGTCATCGGGCGCATTTTCAGCCTGGCGATACGTCCGGCTCCGCTATGCAAAACGCCTTTTCGATCAGGAGTGGATGAACCAGTCAGAATGAACTGCCCTTTTTCTCCGCGACGGTCCACTTCAGCACGCACAGCATCCCAAAGTGACGGCGCTTCCTGCCATTCATCGATCAGACGCGGTGTATCGCCCTGCATCACGAGATCAGGCGACATTTCCGCAAGTGCTCTGTTGGAAAAATTGCCCGCCGGGCTGCCAACGTAAAATTCGCTGTTGCTGTGATATTCTGACGTCCATGTCTTCCCGCACCACTTTGGGCCCTCGATACAGACAGCACCAAATGCTGAAAGGTATTTTTCAATTTGATCATCGATCAGACGTTTCTTGTAGTTCGATCGCTTCATGTCTCG
>DUPJ01000111.1 GCA_012838355.1 Clostridiaceae bacterium | reverse complement strand
GAAACGATCCGGCCTGTTTCAGCGTTTGCCTGTCAGTGGTGCAGTATTTTTTGATAGTTGTTGACATATGCCGCTTTCAGCGTATAATTGGAACTGTTAATGGCATATGTCAAAAAAGAAAAGGAGGTGAACATAATGCCGGGAAGAGATGGAACAGGCCCGATGGGGGCTGGCGCGATGACGGGCAGAGGCCTGGGTGTTTGCACAGGCGTGAATGATCCGGGATACGGAGCCGGTTTCGGCAGGGGCTTTGGCCGTGGATACGGACGCGGCTTTGGACGCGGCTTTGGACGCGGCTTTGGATGCGGCTTTGGACGCGGATTTGGCAGAGGCTTTGCCTTTGTTGACAACACATCCAAAACGCAAAAAGAATGGCTGTTAGAACAAAAAAATGTGCTGAAAGACCGTGTTGACGCTATCGAAAAGCAATTGGAAGCGTTATCATAAAATGTGAGAGATAACCGGAGGACGCTCTGGTTATTTCTATGAGAGTAAGGCAGGTGCATTATGCCTCGACCGATCAAACGGAGAAGAGTCTGCAGTTTGCCGGAAAGCAAACGGTTTGGACCGCTCGATCCTGCAGCCGGCCAGAGCAGCGTTGTCCTGATGACTGTTGATGAGTACGAAACGATTCGGCTTATCGATCAGGAAGGATTCACACAGCAGGAGTGTGCTGATCAGATGAATATCGCCCGAACGACTGTCCAGGGTATCTATGTTGAAGCGAGAAAAAAGCTGGCTGATTCTCTGGTGGATGGTATGACGATTGTGATTGAGGGCGGTCAGTACAGACTTTGTGACGGGCTCGGTGAAGGTTGCGGCCGAGGCTGCCGCCGGCATCGTCACGGCAGACAATCAGGCGAAGAATAGGATGAATGCGACAGATGGAATACTCTGAAAAAGCGATTGAACACTTCATGTGCCCTCAAAATGCTTACAGCATGCTCGATGCAGATGCCGAAGGGAGCTCCGGCGATCCGTCGTGCGGTGATTATCTTAACTTCTACATCAAGGTGAGGGACGACCGCATTGTCGAGGCAAGTTATCTTGTTTTCGGCTGCTGCGGCTCGATTGCGACATCGAGCATGACTTCCGTTCTGGCCAAAGGCAAGACGTTGACGGAAGCTTTGGCCATTACGGAAGACGATGTCATTGAAGCGCTGGACGGGTTGCCTGAAAGCAAAATCCATTGTTCAAATCTGGGCGTCAGCGCCCTGCACAAAGCGATCAACAATTTTATCAGTCAAAGAACGGAGTCATTTATGAAAATAGCGATACCAGTCGATGAACAAAATATTGAGTCTAACGTTTGTGCGTCTTTTGGACGCGCGCCGTATTACCTCATCTACGATGCAGATACGAAAGAAGCGACATTTATTGAAAACAGCGCAGCCGCGAGTGCCGGCGGTGCAGGGATTAAGGCAGCACAACTGATCGTTGACAGCAAGGCCAGTGCAGTACTGACGCCGCGCTGCGGCGGCAACGCAGCTGAAGTGCTGGAAGCTGCCGGCATAAAAATGTACAAAACAGTGTCCGCGCCGATCAAGGAAAATATTGAGGCGTTCGCAGCCGGAACACTTTCTTTACTGGATGAAATTCATCCCGGACTGCATCGACACGGGGGCAACTAGTGTGAAGGTTGCTGTGTTAAGCGGCAAGGGCGGCACTGGCAAAACGCTCGTTTCTGTGAATCTGGCGGCAGCAGCAGGAAGATCGACGTATATAGACTGTGATGTCGAAGAGCCGAACGGACATCTTTTTTTTAAGCCGGTCAATGTGCGTGAGGAAGATGTGGCGGTAAAAATTCCCGTCGTTGATACTGCCTTGTGTGACGGATGCAGAAAGTGTGTTGAGTTTTGCCAGTTCAATGCCCTCGCGTATACGAATGAGCAACTGATTATCTTTGAAGATATTTGCCATTCCTGCGGCGGCTGCATGCTCGTTTGCCCGCAAAAAGCGCTCGCTGAAAAAGACAGGGTTATCGGCAAGGTTCAAATGGGCGAGTCGGGCGACGTGTCGGTATTTACCGGCATATTGAATCCTGGTGAAGCGTCGGGCATTCCGCTTATTGATACGCTGCTTTTCGAAAACAGACGTCATCCGGCTGACTTGACGTTTATTGACTGCCCGCCCGGCAGTGCCTGCATCGTGATGGAAAGCATCAAGGATGCCGACTATTGTGTCCTGGTCGCAGAACCGACATTGTTTGGTGTCCATAATCTGAATATGGTGTACGAGCTTGTCACACTGTTTGGCAAGCCGTTCGGCGTCGTCCTGAACAAATGTCTGGACGGTGAAAATCCGGCGGAAACATTTTGTCTGGAGCGCGATATCAGGATACTGGGCAAGCTTCCTTTTGACAGTGAACTTGGATCGCTCAATTCAGCGGCAAAAATTGTCGCAAGAGAGAACGCGCATTACAAGGCATGGTTTTTATCTCTGCTCGATACGCTGAAAAAGGAGGCGCGCTCATGAAGCAGCTTCTAATTTTGAGCGGCAAAGGCGGCACAGGGAAAACAACGATTGCGAGTGCGTTCATCAAGTTGTCTGCAGCAAGGGCTTATGCCGATTGCGATGTGGATGCGCCAAACCTTCATCTGGTCATGACACAGGCATCTGCCCCGGAACGATCCGATTATTTCGGCCTGCCTGTTGCCCAGATCGATCAGGAGACGTGCATCGCCTGCGATCAATGCAGACAGCACTGTCGTTTCAACGCAATTTCTGTGGCAGACGGACAATACGAAGTGAATCGATTTGCCTGTGAAGGCTGCGGCGTTTGCGAGTATGTCTGTCCGGTCGCAGCGATTGAAATGAAACCGGCGGTTGCTGGCGATCTGATGCTCTATGCAGATAAACAGCGGGTTTTTTCTACGGCGCAGCTGAAAATGGGCAGCGGAACGTCCGGTTTGCTCGTCAGCGAAGTGAAAAAACGGATGAAATCAGCCGCAGCAAAGGTACCGTTTGCCATTATTGACGGCTCTCCCGGCATCGGTTGCCCGGTCATTGCATCGCTGAGCGGTGTGGATATGGTTCTGGTTGTAGCCGAGCCGTCCGTCTCCGGTATCAGCGATATGGAGAGGATTATTCAAACGGCGGCGATGTTCGGAACGGATGTGGCCGTGTGTACAAATAAGTGCGATACAAATCTGGAAAACACGGCAAGGATTGAAGCATTCTGCAGTGAAAAGGGGATTGCGCACGTCGGTCGCATTCCGTTTGATTCCAGTGCAGTAACAGCCATCAATCGGGGGCAGACAATTGTCGATATCGACTGTCCGTCAGGACGAGCTGTTCGGGCAGTTTATGACGAAACGATGCGGCACTTTGCCGCCGGCGGACACGCTTGAACGCAAATCAGCGCGTGAAATGAAATTTCTGGTGCCGCGCGGCAAACGCCTGCAGCACAAAAAAAACGGAGGAGATATTATGTTAAAAGTAGCAGTCGCAAGTGAGCAGGACATGGTCACGGAACATTTCGGACACTGTCAGAACTTCAATGTGTTCGACACGGAAAACAATGAGATCGTGAAGCATGAATCGGTCCCGAACCCAGGTCACAGACCCGGTTTCTTGCCCAATTTTCTGCATGATCTGGGAGTCAATGTGATCATCTCGGGCGGGATGGGCGGCGGTGCCATCGAGATCTTCAATGAAAAGGATATCGAGGTCATCGTCGGAGCCAAAGGGCCTGCCAGAGAAGCAGCAGATGCGTACCTTCAGGGATTTTTGAAGTCCACCGGTTCCGTCTGCCACGAGCATGCCCATCACGGCGAATGTGAATAATCGCTGCAGTCAAGAGTAAAAGAGGGGGAGACGAATCGGTCTTCCTCTTTTTTTTAGGCTTTTGGCAGCGTCGAAGTCGGCATGCTGTTGAGGCAGCGTGTTTTCAAAGTAATAAAACCAGAAGTGACAGGATCTGAGATAATGAGCTGTGGATCTTTGCGTGTGCATTTTCACTTGACAACCATGATGAGGCGACGGAGAACAGATGGACGAAACGAGACGACAAGATGGTAAGCAGTCAAGACCGCCGCTGTTTCCGGTCACAATCAACACGGCACGCCTGACCCTGCGCGAACTGTCGCTTGACGACTGCGCTGACGCGCAGGTGCTCGACAGCGATCCTGAACTGATGCGCTACATGTCCGCTGACGTGACTGACGAGGCCGGCACGCGTGCCTATATCGAAGGCAGCATGGCGAACGCCCGCGAACTGCCGCGACACGTATTTGACCTGGCGATTACGCGCAAATACGAGAATCGCTATATCGGTCGCGCCGGCATCCTGCTTACTCGCCCAGAGCATCGCGAGGCGATGCTCTGGTACAATGTGCGCCGCGATCTGTGGGGGCAGGGTCTGGCCACGGAGGCGAGTCAAGCCATGCTCGCTTTTGCCTTTGAAACGCTCGCCATGCATCGCGTGTATGGCGACGCGGATCCCCGCAACATCGGATCTTTGCGTGTGATGGAAAAGCTGGGCATGCGTCTGGAAGCCCATCTCCGCGAAAACTGGTGGCTTCGCGGCGAGTGGTGCGACTCGCTGATCTATGCGCTGCTCGAGCACGAGTGGCGCAATGGCCAGAATAGGCAGGTGCGCCGCATTGAGAGCTGAACCGGAGGAGGATCAGAAGATGAAATTCAGGAGTACGCGGGGACAATCGCCGCATCTGTCTGCCGAGGCAGTTATCCTGCAGGGCGTTGCACCGGATGGCGGCTTGTATCTGCCGGAGTCGTTTCCCCGGCTGCCGGATGCAAAGACACTGAGGACATTGCCGTATGCGGCGCTGGCCGCCGAAGTACTGGCACCGTATTTCACGCACATTGATGCGGCCGGCATCGAGACGGCAGCGCAAAAAGCGTATGCACGTTTCAGTGCAGATCCGCCGCTCAGGATCACGGGTAGGGCCGGCCGGCGCGTGCTCGAATTGTTTCACGGGCCGACGCTGGCATTCAAGGACATGGCGCTGTGTCTTCTCCCGCATCTGATGCAGCTGGCCAAAAAGCATGTTTCGACGGCAGCGAAAACACTCCTGCTGACGGCAACGAGCGGTGATACCGGTGTGGCGGCGATGGAAGGTTTCGCCGATATGGACGGTTTCGAAGTGATCGTCTTTTACCCGCTTGGCGGTGTTTCCCCGCTGCAGGAACGCCAGATGCTTTCAGTGGCGTCGGCGAACACGACCGTGATCGGCCTCGAAGGTAACTTCGACGATGCCCAGCGAGGCGTCAAAGCGATGCTCGGGCATGCGACGTTCAAGGCTCGCCTTGACGCGAGCGGCTGGGCGGTTGCCTCGGCCAACTCGATCAATCTGGGGCGCCTTCTGGCACAGATCGTTTACTACGTATATACGGCGCTTCATGTGGCTGAACCGCTTCGATTCTTTGTGCCTACGGGCAACTTCGGCAATGTACTGGCGGCACACTGGGCCGGCCATATGGGGCTCTCGATTGAGGAACTGGTCGTCGCCACGAATGACAATTGTGTCCTGGATGATTTCTTTTGCAGCGGTGAATATGAGGCCGACCGTCCCCTGATCCGGAGCCAGTCACCGTCAATGGACATTCTCGTCAGTTCGAATCTGGAGCGGCTGCTGGCAGAAGCCGGTGCGGATGCAGTGCGCGAGGCGATGCAATCACTTGAACAAAACAGGCGTTTCAGCTGGCCCCGTTCCATTGAAGGCTTTTCGTCCGGACGCATCCGCCAGGCGGAAGCCGCAGCAGAAATCAGGCGGGCATGGCGCGAAGAAGGCGAGCTTCTTGACCCGCATACGGCGGTTGCATCGGCGCTTCATCATAAGCGTGCGCAGGCGGGCATCGTCGTTGCGACGGCGAGCCCATTCAAATTTCCGCGTTTTGTGCTGGAATCCCTCGGTCAGAAGACAGGAGAGAATGCCTTTGAAGATCTGAAGCGTCTCAGTGATTTCAGCGGGCAGGACATCCCGAGACCGCTGCAGCGGCTGGAGACAGCCGACATCGTGCAGAAACGGACCTGCACGGCTCTTCAGATGGAACAGACAGTGCGTGAGGTGCTCGATGTTTGAAGTCCGCGTGCCTGCCACGAGTGCCAATCTGGGACCCGGTTTCGATACGCTGGGTATGGCCTTGAATCTCTATGGCTGTTTTGTGTTCGAAGAGAACGACGGTTCGCAGAATGCGGAGCATCTGGCGCTCACTGCGTATGCCGACATGCTTGACAGACTCGGGACAAGCGGGCCCTCTCTCGCGGTCCGGTCGGAGGAGACGATTCCCATCGGAAAGGGACTCGGATCATCGGCGGCGTGTATTGTCGCCGGTGTGCTGGCCGCCTGCCATGTCAGCGGGCGGATGATCGGCATGGACGAGATCCTTTCCTCTGCGGCGAAAATCGAGGGACATCCGGATAATGTGGCGCCGGCGCTTCTCGGCGGTCTTGTCGCGTCGGGCTGGCAGGACGGCCGAATCGTGACGGGACGTTTGCCGGTGGCGGATGCCTTGTCCTTTGCCCTCCTGATCCCGTCCCATGAGCTGCCCACAAAAACGGCGAGGCAGGTACTGCCCGAATCTGTGCCGTTCAGCGATGCTGTCTATAATCTGTCTCAGCTCGCCTGTTCCCTGAGTGCGCTGGCGGATGGTGACGCCGCACTCGTGCGGCAGGTGTTCAAAGACCGTCTGCACCAGCCGTATCGCTTTCCCCTGATTGAAGACGCCCGGCACCTGACCGCGCTGGCCAGGGAGCAGGGAGCACTGGCTGTGATGCTGAGCGGCGCCGGCCCGGCTCTCTTCCTTATCCGTCGCCGGGGGGACCGGCTCGACGGTCTGAAAAACGCGCTGTCCGGCAGCAGTAACCGATGGTCACTTCACCTCTGTGATATGGACACCAATGGTGCCGTACTGACAGAGCGTCTGCAGCCTGAATCGAAAAAGAAAGCGTCCGGCCTGCAACCCCCGTTTTAAGACGGGCGTTCCTGCACAAACGCTTGCAAAAAATAAGAGTGAACAGCGCGTCGGTCAGTTCAGGGTTGCCGTTGCCAGGACCTCCAGTACGCCATCCTCGCTGACCTGAATCGTGAGCACGCGTGTTTCCGTGGCGTTTGCATCTTCGCTTCGCTGATACTTCAGCACCAGCGCGGCTTCGCCCGATGATCCGGGCACGCCGCGAAAGCTTGCGATCCAGGTGCCGCCGGCGCCGAGAAGCTGTTCAGCGCTGCTGTCTTCTTCATACGTTGCCGTAACAAGCTCCAGAATCTCCGGTTCAATCGTGTATTGCCAGGCGTATCCGGTAGTCTCGTTGGCAGGCAGCCGGATGACCAGCACCGTTTTGTCGGGATTCGATTCATACCAGGGCAGCGCGCCTTCATCCACGTTGATCGTGAGCAAACTGAGATCGTCCAGCACATTGACCAGAATATCGACCTGGTCCCCGACCATTGTCGGATCGTAACTGGCGGCATAGGTCAGTGTCAGTGTTGCGAGTCCGCTGGCTGTGCCGCGGAAACTCGCCGTCCAGGTGCCGCCCGCTCCGTCGAGGTTTTCCGAACCGGCATCGGGCGTGTACTCGCTTGTGATCAGTTCCAGAACTTCGGGATCTGAAATGGAGAACGTCCACTCGTATCCGGTTGTCGGATTGGCGGGCAGTCTGACCGTCAGTATCTTGCCTTCTTCGACTTCCATCCAGTCAGGGTTCATGTCCACAGGTCCAGTTCCGGGAACGATCGTGAAGGCCAGGAACAGGAGCAGTACCGTTGTCATCAGAGCTTTCATAGTCACCTCTTTTCAATTGTGTGTCGGGTTTCGCTGCGGCTGGATTCCAATTCGCGTCGAAGCATTCCAAGAGTCGGCACACGGCCTTGAAACCCCCTTGGATTGGTGGTATTTCCAAGAAAATTTTACTCCTGACAGGGATGATGTCAACAGCCGGCTTACTGCTTTTCTGGCAGACTCCTCAGGTATTTTTCGACAAGATCGGTGTTGTCGGGTTCGATGCTGCGGCTGATCAGAGCGTCGAGGTCCGTCAGGCATGTCTGGCAAATAGATTTGGGCAGCAAACAGAAAAGTTCATCGGCAGTCTTGCTGCCGGGCAGGTAGATCAGGACGTCATCTTTCAGCACAAACATGGCAAAAGGGGGCGAGTCGTGTGATATCTTGCCAAGTTTCATGCTGCTGCTGCGCAGCGACAGAAGCCGGTCTGCGAAACATTCCAAGTCTTCTTTTGAGTTCAGCGTCAAGTGTCCGAGCAGCGGCACAACGATGTCGCGGCTTGCGAGCAGACGGTCTTGTGCCTGCGTCGTCCAAATGAACGGTACAGATCGGTTCAGCATTGTCTGAAAGACGTCACCGACAAAAGTTTTCAGTTCCTCCGGCGCATCGATTGCCGTCAGGTCGTCCGCGCGGAAGATGGGCATCAGCTGGCTGAACAGATAGATGCCCTCGCAGGTGTCGGCGGCTGCCATGATTTCAGCGCGATATTGCATGACATACTCGGATACTTGTTCAGCGCTGCGGCAAACACTTGTTTCAAACAGTCGCCTGCAAAAACCGGTAAACCGCATGATGTGACTCTTGTCATGCACCAGTGTCGCGATCGGTGCGTCCCGAATCATGTCGTTGACAAGCAGCAGTGTGTCATCACCGATCAGCATAAACATCTCAGGTTTCGCCTGGCTTGTTTTCCAGGCGGAAAAGTCCATGACAGGGGACAGCTTCAATGTGCGTTCGACGATGTCTTGCAGTGTTTTCAAGTTCAGGTATTCTGCCGCCGCGTCCTCGTCGAGAAGCACGTTCATGTGAAGTTTTCCGGGCTGGCTGCCGTCGTCCAGAACCTGCAGAGCCTCATTGATGAAAAGCCACCAGAAAAGCTCTCTGGTGATGTATACCTGCAGATCTTTTCCCTGGTAAAGTGCAGTCGAGAGGCGGATGAGAACATGGCTCACGATATCTTTCCAGCCGCAGAGAATCACCGGCGATGCATAAATCCGGTTCTCATCCCTCCGGTCCATGTAGCTGTTTTGCAACGCCAGTGACAGCGCGTTTTTAAGGGAATATGTCAGATCGTTCTTATCCGTAAACACGCGGCGAATCGGGAAAATTTTTCTAAGACCGTGAGAGCGGCCGTTGCTCCAGATGGCATCGGCGAAAAATGCGGCACTTGTGTCAACCAGAAAATCCGCGTTGGCGGGAGGGGGAAGCCGCTGACCGGAAAGAAAACGGCTCAATTCACCGGGGGAGTATGACAGTGCTGAGGCAAGGTCGGCCTTGCGTGTTTT
>DUPJ01000110.1 GCA_012838355.1 Clostridiaceae bacterium | reverse complement strand
TTACGATTTTTTAATTTACGCTTCAGCCCTGGAAGATCCCCGCATCGAGCACTTCATAGAGGCCTTGAGAAGCGATGTGTTCCGCGCGCGCGTTTTGCCGCTCGGAGGCTACGGATTTGAGCGGACGGGCGAACTTGTCACGATCGGGGGAAGTTTGTGACCCCGTACCTCATTCTCATTGGAGCCGACCATCGGAATCTCGGTAAATCCACCCTCGCTGCCGCTCTGGCCGATGTCCTGACGAAAAAGGGGATCCCCGTATATGCCGTAAAATTGCGCGGCACAGCCAAACCGGTCAGCCGACTCGTGCGCGAGCAGCAGGACGAGCAAAAGCCGAGTGTGCACGCGCTTTTTGCGGCCGGCTGCAGCGGGGTCTGGCACATGGAGTCAGACGACAGGGGACGGCGCGAACGCTTCACCGAAATCCTGCGCTCACTTCCGGCCGGACCGCTTGTCCTGATTTGTGAATCGAATGCGCTCAGAAACGATCTCGTGCCCGACCTGTTTATCCATCTGGACGGAGACGGAAACGACATCAAGCAGTCGGCCAGGCAGACACGTCATTTGGCCGATATCCGCATCCGGGCGCCGTTCAGTGAGCACGATCTTGAAACGATTGTCGCCCGCCTGGAGCAGGATCAGCGGATACGCCCGTAATCCATCACAAGATGCCGCTCGCAAAAACGGGTGACGGCCAGCGGCTGGTGGCTGACGATGATCATCGTGACTTCAGATTCGCGCTGAAATGCCGCGAGGCGATCCAGCACGAGTGCTGCCGCCTGCCGGTCCAAGGCTGCCGTCGGCTCGTCAAGCAGGAGGAGCTTTGGCGTCGCCAGAAGAGCGCGTGCCAGCGCCATTTTCTGCACTTCTCCGCCGGACAGCCGGTCGGCGCGCTTCGCCGCGAGCGAATTCAGTTCGAAGCGTTCAAGTTCAAGGCTGACTTGCTTCTTACGCTCGCTTCGGCCGATCCCGCGCACAGCAAGCGGAAATTCGAGATTGTGGAACACGGAACGCCTGAGCGCCACCGGCTGCTGATGGACATACCCGATCATGCGCGCCAGATCTCTGTTCAGCGGCTTGCCGTCATAGAGAATGGTGCCCTCACATGCCGGGTCGAGTCCCGCCAGAGCACGAAGCAGCGTCGTCTTGCCGCTCCCGTTTGCACCGCTCAGGCAGATTACCTCGCCGGACCCGATGACCAGACGGTCAATATCGAGTGCCAGCCGGCTGCCGAAGCGGCGGGTTACGCCTTCAAGTTCGATTCTCACGGTGTTTACCCGATAAAAAGTAGATGGCGCTGTTCACGCCGAACGCCAGCACGAGCAGGATAAGGCCGAGAGCAATGGCCATGCCGTATTCGCCCATCGAATTGTTCAGCGTAATGGCGGTCGTCAGGACACGCGTATGGTGTCGGATGTTGCCGCCGACGATCATGACGGCGCCGACTTCGGCGATCGCCCGGGAAAACGCCGTGATCGAAGAGAGCGCAAGTCCCGGCGTGAACTCACGGAGCAGGAGTCTCGTCTTTTTACCGCTGCCGGCGCCAAGGGTCACGGCAAGCTCCAGCACGCGCTTGCCGTTTCGGCGCATCAGATCGTAGCTGAGTCCCACGACGATGGGCAGGGTCAGGATGAACTGCGCGATGATCATGGCTTTGGCTGTGTAGATCAGCCCGAGCGATCCCAGCGGCCCGCTCCGCGACAGCGTCAGCATCACGATAAGCCCGATCACCACAGTCGGAAGGCTCATCAGATTAAATACGATCAATTCAAACGCCCGCCGTCCCGGCAGACGCACATGGCAGAGCCAGGCTGCGAGCGGCAGTCCGATCAGGGAGGCGAGGCCGACGGCCGAGAGGGATACGGTCAGGCTGCGAAACATAATGGCCAGCATTTCACCGTCGCCCGAGACGATCAGCTGAAATGCCTGCTGAAAACCGTCCGCGATGACGCTCATCGCTTTATTGCGTTCGGAAAAAAGAGCGGCTCACCAAATGCCTCAATACCGTATTCGCCGATCAGGCTCTGCGTCTCGGCCGAAAGAATCCAGTCAACGAACGCCAAAGCACCTTCGGCATTGATGTTTTCGCTGATGTCCGGATTCACCGCAATCACGCCGTACTGATTCAGCAAGCCTTCATCGCCTGCGACCACAATCTCAAGATCAAGATCGGCCTTCATAGCAAGATACGTCGCGCGGTCAGTCATGGTATACGCTTTCATCTCGTTCGCCATCGTCAGCACCGGCCCCATGCCCTGGCCGGCTTCGACGTACCACTCGCCGGCCGGTTCAATGCCGGCTTCGGCCCATATTTCCAGTTCCTTTTTGTGTGTGCCGGAATCATCGCCGCGGGACACGAACACCGTTTTCGATTCGCTGAGCGCCTTCAGCGCTGCCGCCGCATCATCCTGATGATCTGCCTTCAGACCGGCCGGATCGCCAACAGGCCCGAGCAGCACAAAGTCGTTGTACATTACATCGAAGCGTTCCAATCCGAAACCATCGGCCACGAAGGCCTCTTCGTCTGACCTGGCGTGAACCAGCACGACGTCGCAGTTGCCGTCTTCACCGTTCTTCAGTGCGGCACCTGTGCCGACCGCCACGACCTTCACTTCGATGCCCGTTTTGGCCGTAAAATCCGGCAATATGGCATCAAGAAGGCCGCTGTCCTGCGTGCTCGTCGTGGTCGACAGGATGATGGATGCGCCGGCAGCTTCGGCCGGTGCTTCGGTTATACCTTCAGTCTGTGCGACGGTGGTTGTGACTGGTGCAGACGGCGTGCATCCGGCCGTCAGAACGGCCGCAACCGCCAGAATGACCAGTTTGCCGAGTAAAGTGGATGTTTTCATCAGAGAGCTCCTCGAATTATGAATTTTTGCCAGCGAGGGCAGTTTTTTCGTTCTTTATGTCATGCCCTCAGATGGACGCCTTAACACGATCTGACCGTGTCGTTCAAACCATATAACTTATGCCGGCATCGGGCAACCTGACCTGATATCCGGCTTGAATACACCGATATATTTAGGGATTCTAACATAGACATTTGACTCGCGGCGTCTTAAAGTCAAACCAGCGGCGAACCGATCTGTTCGAAAAACGCCCTGTCTCCATTCTTTGAGGCTGACGGAAGGTGCAGCGGGCAGACGTGATAATATAAGCGATGGCCGATTATCAACACATCAAGGAGATCTATACACGATGGCAGTGACTTTCGATCCGAATGAACATAAAGAAGCGCTTTCTGAGTTTGCAGCAACGCTCGACCGTCTCAGAGGCAGGCGCGGCGTGCTGATGCAGGCACTGCACGAAGCGCAAAGCCGTTTCGGTCATATCCCGCCCTATGTGCAGGAACTGATCTCGGATGCGCTCGATATTCCGGTATCGATGATTTACGGCGTGATTACGTTTTATGCGCGTTTCACGCTTGAACCGACGGGGCGCTGCGAGATCGGCGTCTGTCTTGGGACAGCCTGCTATGTCAAAGGATCCGCCCGCCTGATCGAGGATATCGAAAAGGCGCTCGGCATCAAGCCGGGGCAAACGACTGAGGACGGCAGCTTCACGCTGACGGCCACACGCTGTGTCGGAGCCTGCGGTCTGGCACCCGTGGTCACGGTCAATCAGGACGTGCACGGACGCATGAAACGTGAGGAGATGAAAAAACTGCTTGCATTCCTGAAGAAAGAATACGCCGACATGGCAGCCGAGGTGGCACAATGAAACTTGCGCGAACCGATCTGAAGGCCATTGCCGAGAAAACTATTGAATACATGCATTTGCGCGGACTCCCGGAAGACCATCCCGAAGGACCGTATAAAAAAGCCGTCATTATCTGTCGCGGAACCGGCTGTACGTCATCCCAGTCAGACAAAATCATGGAGCGGTTTCAGACGCTGATCGCCGCTGACAAAAACGAATCGTCGATCGAAGTCGTCCGCACCGGCTGCTTCGGACTCTGCGAAGCCGGCCCCGTCGTCATTGTCCACCCGGGCGGGACTTTTTACAGTCACGTCAAGGTCGACGATGCCGACATCATTTACCGCGAGCACCTGATCGGCGATCAGCCGGTGAAGAAACTGATCTATCCGGATGCCGTTCTGGAAGACGGCATTCTGCCCTATTCCGAAGTGCCTTTCACCATGAATCAGAAACGTGTGGCGCTGCGCAACTGCGGACACATCGATCCGGAACGGATTGAAGAGTACCTCGCACACGGCGGCTATCAGGCGCTGGAAAAAGTCCTCTTTGACATGACACCCGAGGCCGTCATTGCGGAAGTCACGGCTTCCGGACTGCGCGGACTCGGCGGCGGCGGTTTTCCGACCGGCCGCAAGTGGCAGTTCACGGCGGCAAACCCTGGCCCTGAAAAGTATGTCGTGTGCAATGCGGACGAGGGCGACCCCGGTGCCTTCATGGACCGCAGCATTCTTGAAGGTGACCCGCATACGGTCATCGAAGCCATGATCATTGCCGGATACGCAATCGGCGCAGCGCAGGGTTTTATCTACATCCGCGCAGAATATCCGATCGCCGTTCAGCGTCTCGAGATTGCCATACGGCAGGCCGAGGATGCCGGCTTGCTGGGTGACCGCATTCTGGGCAGCGACTTTTCCTTCCGGCTGGAACTCCGTCTCGGCGCCGGCGCATTCGTCTGCGGTGAGGAAACAGCGCTGATCGCCTCGATTGAGGGCAACCGCGGCATGCCGAGAAACAAGCCCCCGTTCCCGGCCAACTCCGGCCTCTGGGGCAAGCCGACCCTGATCAACAACGTTGAAACGTACGCCAACATTCCGGTCATCCTGATGAACGGCGCCGCCTCGTTCCGCCAAACCGGCACAGAGAAATCACCCGGCACCAAAGTCTTTGCACTCGGCGGCAAAATCAAGAACGTCGGCCTCGTCGAAGTACCGATGGGCACGACGCTCAGGCAGGTCGTCTACGATATCGGCGGCGGCATTCCGAACGGCAAAGCCTTCAAAGCCGTGCAGACGGGCGGGCCGTCCGGCGGCTGCATCGGGGCCGAAAAGCTTGATACGCCGATCGATTTTGACAGTCTGAAGGCCATCGGCTCCATGATGGGTTCCGGCGGCATGATCGTCATGGACGAAGATAACTGCATGGTCGACGTTGCTCGCTTCTACATGGACTTCATCACGGATGAATCGTGCGGCAAGTGCACGCCCTGCCGTGAGGGCACGAAGCGCATGCTGGAAATATTGGAACGCATTTGCGACGGCAAGGGAGAAAAGAGCGATATTGACCGTCTGGAAAGCCTCGCCGTGACGGCACAGCAGGCATCGCTCTGCGCACTCGGCCAGACGGCTGCAAATCCCGTTCTGTCAACCTTGAAAACATTCCGCGACGAGTACGATGCCCATATCAATGAGAAACGCTGTCCGGCCGGTGTCTGTACATCCCTGATCAGCTTCTTCATCACGGATGCCTGCATCGGCTGCACGAAATGCGCGCGCAACTGCCCCGTGTCGTGCATCGCCGGCACAGTGAAGGAACGCCATGTGATTGACCGCGACGCCTGCATCCGCTGCGGCATCTGTCAGGACGTGTGCCCCGTCAACGCCGTGATCCGCAAATAGGAGTGTGACCGTGATTCAATTAACGATTGACCAAAAAACCGTGCGCGTGCCGGCCGGCACAAACCTGATTGAAGCAGCCAGGGCAGCCGGCATCGAAATTCCGGCACTTTGCTACGATCCCGGACTGGAAGTCGTCGGCGCCTGCCGGCTCTGCCTCGTCGAAATCGACGGTTTTCCGAAGCCTGTCACTGCCTGCACGACGTCTGCGGCTGAGGGCATGGCTGTGCATACCATGACACCTGCCGTGCGACGACTGCGCCGCGAGATTCTGCAGCTGCTCCTGGACAACCACCCGAACGACTGCCTGACGTGTCAGCAGGCCGGGGAATGCTATCTGCAGCGATACGCCTATGAATACGGCGTCACTTTCCGCGTCCACGACGGCGCTCGCCGCGGCAGCGAGCACGCCCGGTTCACAGACACCTCAAGCCCCTATATTCTGCGCGACGAAAGCAAATGCATTCTCTGCGGCAAATGTGTCCGCACGTGCGCCGCACTGCCCGAGCGAAGCGTGCTGTCGTTCGCCGGACGCGGCTTCATGACAAAGATCGCGGCAGATCTCGATCAGACACTCGAAGCCTCGACGTGTGTATCCTGCAGCCGCTGTGTCGTTGCCTGCCCCGTCGGTGCCCTGATAGACCGGCGCCAGCGCGAAAAAAGAGTGCGCGCCTTTTCAGCCGAGACGACCACGGTCAAATGCAAGCAGTGTGATTACGGCTGCGAATTTGAAGTATTGCAGGCAAACGAAGCGCGCGTCGTCCGGCCGAAAGCGCCGTCCGGCGGCAGACCGCTCTGCCTGACCGGCCGCCTGCGCGCTGAAATCGAGTACGCCGGCGATCCGAAAACACCGTATCTGAAGCGTGAGACGGACAAGGGCCGCAAATTTGAGCGCGTCACGTGGAGTGAAGCGCTCGGACTCGGCCAGGTGCTGCAGCGCATACAGGAGGAAGAGGAATGAACCGGCCGGACCCCGCATCCGATCTGAAAAGGCGGCTTCATGAAAAGATGAAACCGGACACGGCGACCGTTGTCACCGTTGAATCGGAGACAGCACCGGCAGCGGAGCCGACCGTGCCGCTGACACTGAACGGCAAGCCGGTGAAAGCCTTTGCCGGCGAAACGATTCTGAATCTCTGCCAGCGGGTCGGCATCTCGATTCCGACCCTCTGCCACGACCCGCGTCTGCCGGCACACGGTGCCTGCCGCATCTGCGTCGTCGAAATCGAAGGCTGGCCCCGGCTCGCCACATCGTGCCAGACGGAAGCGGCCGCAGGCATGGTGATCCGGACAAAAAGTGCAGCCGTGCGCCAGGCCCGTCACGTCATGCTGGATCTTCTCTTTTCGAACCATCCGAACGACTGCCTGACGTGCAAGGATTCGGGACAGTGCAAACTGCAGATGTACTGCTATGACTACGGCGTCATCGACGGCAGCTATCGCCCCTTCGGCCGCAAACGGCAGGCCATGGATACAAGCAATCCCTTCTATGACTACGATCCGGAAAAATGCATTCTCTGCGGTCAGTGCGTGCGTGTCTGCACGGAGCTGCAGTGCACAGATGCCATCTGCCTTGAAGGCCGCGGCGAAGCCACCCGTGTAGCCACGCCGAACCGGGTCGGGCTGCTCCAGTCCGCCTGCGTCTCGTGCGGCAACTGCGTCGCCGTCTGTCCGACCGGGGCGCTGACGCCGAAACGCCAGCCGGATCGTCTCTTCGGCATCAAAAAGACGCGAACGACATGCAGCTACTGCGGTGTCGGCTGCCAGCTGAACCTGCTGACTAAAGACGATCGCCTGATCGGCGTGGAACCGGTGCAGGGAGCGAAGCCGAATGACGGCATGCTCTGCGTCAAGGGACGGTTTTCCTGGAATTTCGTCCAGCACGGTGATCGTCTGACCACCCCCCTGA
>DUPJ01000109.1 GCA_012838355.1 Clostridiaceae bacterium | reverse complement strand
CTGAGGGCACTGTCAAGGGTCTCGTTTTCTTTTACACGAACTTCCGACAACTGTATCCCCCCTTTCACCGATGAGAAGTCACGGCCAGGCCGCGCTACTGCATTATACGGACCAAAGTCCGATATGGCAAGCGCGGGTGCACCTCGTAAAAAGTGAAATAACGTCGGCCTGCATGCGTCACACGAGACGATGAGCATTATCCCCCTTTGAGACGCACGATTGATTTGAACGGCTATCCGCGACGCTGATACCGTATCCTGGACACTGATTTGTGCATAATATGACTGCTGGCCCCAATTTTGTTTTATAATTGGACAGGCAGCATACGAGCTGCCGCGACAGCATGCCAAACAATAGAAGGAGGCACACCATGACTCGTCGAATTTGGATTTTTGTACTTGCCGTTTTGCTACCCGTACTGATTATCATCATGAGCATCAGCCCGGTCGCCGCGCTCGTCATCGCTCCGAGTGATCAGCAAACCGAAGAAGAAGTTACTGTCAGTGCGGCCGAAGCCACCGTATTCGGGTATCTGGGGGACTGGCAGGACACCATGATCGTCAGCGAATACTATTTTATGGACGCAGATATTCTGCAGCTTTACCTGATGGTTCCCTCAATGGATGAAGTCGACTTTGACGCGTTCTCGAGTGCTTTCTGGGATATGCTGGATGCACCGGATCTTGCGCATGAACGCGTCTATCTTGACATCGTTGATCAGACCGGCATCCGCATTGAAAGCTATGACATTGACCGGGCCGCACTTGATATGGAACGCGCCGTCTTTGGTGAAGAGCTTTCGCCTCAGGATCCTGAGGTTTCGGATGGTGTGGAAGTGGGATTCAATGAATCGTTCGCTCTGGGCAATGCCGAGCTCATGATAAAGTCATATCAGCTGCTGCAAGATGAATTCGGCAGCTATATTCTGCTCACATTTGACTTCGGAAACAACAGCGAAAACACAGACTCGGCCTTCATGATGGTCGATTACTATGCCGAACAAAACGGAGTTCAGCTGGAACGGCATTATACGCTCGATGATCTCAACACCACGTATACCGACATTGAACCGGGTGAAACGATGCCGGATTGTCTCATCGGTTTCTATCTGACCAATACAAGCGACCCCGTTTCGTTCATGTTTGAAGAATTTTTAGGGTCCGATAAAGCAACGTTTTTCGTTGAAATCGACGGCGTCGGCTGAACATACCCCCGCTCTAAAAAAGCTCTCCGTGCACAGGAGAGCTTTTTTTTAGTGCGGTTATGCCATCTTAAACATGGGCCTGACCGGGAGGCTCCGGCAGCTCAATCGGAGATACCGGTTCATGGCCTTCGGCCGGCGTGGTGCTGTGCGGGTGCTCGTCTGATACATGGACGGACTCCATAGGCAGGAGTGATTCGCCGAGCGGCGCACCGCCGATCAGATGAAAGTGCGTATGATAGATCGTCTGGCCGCCGTCAGGTCCGACATTGGCGATAAAGCGAAAACCGCTTTCCAGAATGCCTTCCTTTTCCGCAATGCGTGTCGAGGCAATCAAGATGCGGGTCATGGTGTCGGAGGCATCCTCTTCCCTGACCAGCTCAAGCATGGAGTCGGTATGAGCCCGCGGCACGATCAGGACATGCGTCGGCGCGACGGGAAACATGTCGCGGAATGCAACGACCGTATCGTCTTCATAGACGAATTTGGCCGGGATTTCACCGCGGATGATGCGGCAGAACGTGCAGTCGTCGTGATTATCCATTCGTTCCCTCCAGTTGTTCGTGTATCGTTTTTTTGACAAGAAGCAGTGCCTCCAGCGCGTCCGCCGAAGCCAGCCCGCCTGCCTGGGCAAATGCCGGTTTGCCGCCGCCTTTGCCGCCTGTTGCTGCTGCCGCCATCTTGACCAGCGATCCGGCGTGGACGCCGCGGTCGATCGCAGCCTTGCTGGCGGCGGCACTCCAAAGCAGTTTGTCGCCGGTCTTTGCGGCCAGAACGATGACGCTGTCTTGCAGAAGATCCCGCACAACGTCGCCGGCCTCTCTCAGCTGCGCCATGTCGCTGACATCGATCAGGGCCGTCACAATCCAGATGCCGCTGACCTTTTCGGCCCCGGCCACGAGCTTTTCCGCTGATGCGCGCGTCTTCTCCTTGCTCATGTCTTCCATTTCAGCACGCAGACGCTTTATGTCTTCACTCAATTTATGCAGCCGTTCGGGCAGCGTATCGGCATCTGCTTTCAGGAAGGATGCCATCTCGTACAGCAGTGCCTTGTCATGCGTCGCCGCCCTGATCGCGCCTTCACCGGTGACGGCTTCGATGCGCCGCACGCCCGAGGCAATGCTGCTTTCACCCGTAATGCGGAAATAGCCAGCCTGCGACGAACGTTCCAGATGAGTGCCGCCGCATAATTCCTTTGTATAATCGCCGACGCTGACGACTCTGACCAGGTCATCGTATTTTTCCTCAAACAGGGCCACCGCCCCTTCAGCCAAAGCGTCTCTTATCGCCATGATATTCGTCGTGACCGGTTCGTCCCGCAATATCTCAGCATTAACTTCGGCTTCGATTGCCATGCGCTCGTCATGCGAAATTGGCTTGAAGTGCGTGAAATCAAAACGCAGTTTTCCGGGAGAGACCTCGGAGCCAGCCTGCTCCACATGGTCGCCGAGCACCGCCTTCAGCGCTTTATGAAGGAGATGCGTCGTCGTATGATTGCGCGCTGTCGCAAGCCGCCTCGTGCGGTCCACTTGTGCGTCAACTGACTGCCCGGTCCAGACGGTTCCAGACTCGATTGAAACGGCATGAAGCCAGACGCTGCCGCTTGTTTTTGTCGTATCGGTTACGCGGGCCACAGCCTCATTTTTCACGATGCCTCTATCACCGACCTGACCGCCAGATTCGGCGTAGAAGGGCGTGCGATCCAACACGATGATGCCCCTGTCGCCGGCTGACAGGACATCCGTTTCTTCCATGCCCTCTTCAGTTTCCTTGAGCATGGCCAAAATAGAAGCCTTTGAGCAAAGTTCGTCATAGCCTGTAAATTCCGTCGCCGGCAGCCGTTCAAATGATTCGGGCAGCAGCCGTTCGTCCCAGGCCGAATCGACGCGTTCCCGCATCGCCTGCCGCGCTTTTTCCTTCTGAGCCGCCATTTCCGCTTCGAAACCGGGCAGATCGACCGACATGCCCCGCTCCTCGGCAATGTCACGGCTCAGGTCAAGCGGAAAACCATACGTATCGTGAAGCATGAACACACTGGAGCCCGAAAGCTCTCGTTGACCGGCCGCCCTGGCTTCTTCGATCAGTGAATCGAGCAGCCCCAGCCCTTGGTTCAGTGTCTCAGCAAACTTTGTTTCTTCTCTGGAAAGCAGCATGAGAATACGGTCACGCCTCGAATCCAGATCCGGATAATGCTCGGCCGACTGCGCGATCACGGTCGGCGCCAGCGTCGACATGAAACCGGCGTCAAGCCCCAGTGTCCGGCCAAAGCGCATGGCGCGGCGTATCAGGCGGCGCAGCACATAGCCGCGGCCCTCGTTGCCCGGCAGCACGCCGTCCGAGAGCATCATGATCGCGGCACGCATGTGGTCCGCGATCACGCGTATCGCTACATCGACATCCGGATCTACGCCGTATGTGACATTCGCCAGCGCGCATGCATGGTCCAGAATAGCGCGAACCGTGTCAACTTCAAACAGGTTATCAACGCCCTGCATGATCACGGCAAAGCGTTCAAGCCCGCCGCCGGTATCAATATTTTTGTGCTGCAGAGGCGTATACGTGCCGTCTTCCTCACGGTTGAACTGGGTGAATACAAGATTCCAGAATTCGACAAAGCGGTCGCAGTCACATCCCGGCTGGCAGCTCGCTTTGCCGCAGCCGTGCTCGATCCCCCGATCGAAAAAGATCTCCGAGCACGGTCCGCACGGTCCCGTTCCGTGTTCCCAGAAGTTATCTTCCTTGCCGAGCCGAAATATTTTGGATTCCGGCAAACCGATGTCCTGATGCCAGATATCGTAGGCTTCATCATCATCAAGATAGACCGTCACCGACAATTTGTCGTACGGCATATCGTATACATCCGTGATGAGTTCCCAGGCCCATGCGATGGCTTCCTTTTTGAAATAATCGCCAAATGAAAAATTGCCGAGCATCTCAAAATAGGTGCCGTGCCGGCTTGTCTTGCCGACATTTTCAATATCAATCGTGCGGATACACTTCTGGCATGTTGCGATGCGCGGTGCCGGCGGTGTCTCGGCGCCGGTGAAATACTTTTTGAACGGCGTCATCCCTGCATTGATCAAAAGGATGGATGGATCGTTTTTCGGCACAAGTGATGCCGACGGCAAAATGAGGTGCGATTTACTTTCAAAGAAATCGAGATATGCTTTTCTGATGGTGTTTAAGCTTAACGGTTTCAACCCTGTTCTCCTGTCTTCCATGCTCCGTGCAAGGAGCATCCGCTGATCACGATTCTAGCAGACGAGCCGCTTCTTTTCACCTGCCGTTGTGACGCATTGCGCTATACTGACACTATGGATCGCGACATCTGCATCATCGGCCAGGGTCTGACCGGCCTGACCGCCGCCCACCGGCTGGCAAAAGCCGGCAAATCGGTCACGATCGTCGATCTGTCGGACCAAAGCGGCGGCCTGGCAGCCGATATTCCCTGCGGCGGCACGACCGTTGAACGCATGTACCATCATTGTTTTGCAAGTGATGAGCATGTCCTGCAGCTGGCCGCTGAATTGGGTCTTGCCGCTCAACTGAAATGGTACCGTCCATCAAATGGCCTCTTGTCGGGGGGGAAACTCTATCCGTTTACCACGCCGGCCGATCTTCTCACGTTTTCTCCGCTTCCCGTCTGGGATCGCGTTCGCACAGGCATGACGGTCCTGGCGGCAAAGAGGCGGCGTGAATGGCGCACACTCGAAAACACGACTGCCAAATCGTTTCTGATTGCGCATGCCGGGCGGACCGCTTATGAAAAACTCTGGAAACCGCTGCTTGTCTCAAAATTCGGAGATGATGCCGACCAGGTCTCCGCGGTCTGGATCTGGAATAAATTCAAATTGCGCGGCGGTTCAAGGGAAGGGTTGAAAGAAGAAGTCCTCGGCTATCTGGACGGCGGCTTCGGCCGCCTCGGCAGAACACTGGCTGAACGGCTCCCGGCAGACGTCCTGCTGCGAAACAACGAGACAGCCCTGAATATCCGCCGCATTAATAACGGCTACGCGGTTGAAACGGATTCGGGCATCATCACCGCGTCTGCCGTTATCGCCGCTGTTTCAGCCCCTGTTTTCAACCAGCTCACGGATGCGCTCGATCTTGGCGATTACCGCAGCCGGCTCAATGCCGTGCGCTATAAGGCCAATCTGTGCCTCCTCCTGTCATTTGATGCGCCGGTCACGCCATTTTACTGGACGACCGTCTGCGACCGGCTGCCCTTTGTGGCCGCTGTGGAACAGACGCGTCTCGTTCCCGCTGAGACGTACGGTCGCCATCTCCTCTATTTGTCCCGTTACCTCGATGAAAGTGAGCCGCTCTGGTCCGAAACCGATGATCGTCTCGCGAGCGTCATGAAGGAGGCACTTTTCGCAGTTTTCCCCGAGGCAAAAGCGCATTGCCGCGGCGTCGAAGCACTGACGAGAAGCCGCTATGCCCAACCGGTGATTCCCTTGCAATACAGCCGGCGGATGCCGGAAATAAGCACGCCGCTGCCCGGACTCTTTCTCGCCGGCATGTCGCAGATTTATCCTGAAGACCGCGGTCTCAATTACGCAATTCGTCTCGGCAATGAAACGGCCGGCCTTATCCTGGCATGAGCGATCTGACCGCTGCCATGCTCTGGTGGGTTATCTGGCTGGCCGGTGCAGCGGCAATCTGGCCGCTCGCATTGAAGCTTTGTCCTTACGGCGGTTACGGTTTCACCTTCGCGAAAGTTTTGTGGCCAGGACTCCTGGTCATTTCGTTTATCTGGCTGTCGGTCCCGCGGCTCGTTCCGTTTCGCGCGCCCTACATGTGGCTAGTCCTGATCGTTCTGGCCGCACTCTCCTGGTCCGTCCGGCCGCTTCGCCGGGATGCACTGGCCGCACTGAAAGAAAAATGGAAATCGCTCCTCGCGTTTGAACTCTTTTTCCTCGCGTGCTTTGCCGTCGGATTATTTATGCGCGGCCAGATGCCGGGGCTCGACACACTTGAAAAAATGATGAATATCGGTTTTTTGAACAGTCTCAATCGAACTGATTTTCTGCCCGCAGCCGACATGTGGTTCGCCGGCGAGAGCATCAACTACTATTACGGCGGACACATCGCCGCGGCCATCCCGCTGAAACTGACCGGCATCACACCGGCTGTAGCATACAACCTCGCGCTGGCCACCTTGTTCGCCCTCACCGCTGTTTTGTCGTTTCAGCTTGGCAGTGCACTTTTGCAGCCCCCCTTGGTCGAGACGGCAAACCGCCGGCTCCGCTTCCTGTCCGGCACATCTGCAAGTCTCCTGGTCACGCTGGGAAGCAACGGACATCCCGCCATTTATGATCCCGAGTCGCCGCTTGCCTTTATCGGCCATGCGCTCACCCGTCGCTGGCCGGATATCGCCGGCACAATGGAGCGTTACTGGTTTCCCTCGTCGACCCGCTTCATCGGCTATAATCCCTCTTTGCCGGATAAAACGATTCACGAATTTCCGTCTTACAGTTTCCTCGTTGCCGATCTGCACGCGCACCTCATTAATCTCGTGTTTGTGCTCGCTTTTTTGCTATTTCTTTTGAATGCTTTCGCGCGGGCGCAAAAGGCAAGCCGCGATATCGGTGTCCGGTTCGCTGTCAGATCCGTGATGACCGATCCGCTTCTCATGGTGTCATCCGTTTTTCTCAGTTTTTTCCAGATCTCAAACTACTGGGATTTCATCATGTATTTTGCGCTTCTGGCATGCGTCCTGCTCTTTTTGCCGGGCAACTCAAACCAGGCGAAATTTGTGACTGTGAAAGCCCTGCCCGTTTTCTTTCTGCAGGCACTTCCCGTTCTCGCGGTCTTTCTTTTTGTCCGCTCGCCCCTGATCGCCGTTTCGCTTTATCTCGTCAGCGCGTTCGCCAGCCTTGCTGCCGCAGCCGTCACGCGGACCCGCCTCACCACAGCCGGCGCCGCGGCCAGTTTTGTCTTTGCCCTGTCGCACGTTTGGTCACTGCCGTTCAATTTGCATTTTGAACCGATCGGCAAAACGATTCGCCTGACAGAATCCCGCACATCGCTTTATCAGTTTCTCATCGTCTGGGGGCTGATGCTTCTTCTGGCTGCCATTTCGCTCATCGCCTGTCACGTGACGTCCAGAAGCAAAACAAGTCTTTTTCTGCTCATCGCCGCCGGCTTCGGACTCGTGTTTCTTCTGGTGCCGGAACTGGTCTATGTCGTCGACATCTACGGCGGTGAATTCAAGCGCGCCAACACCATGTTCAAGTTCACGTATCAGGCATTTGTGCTCCTTATGCTGGTGATCGGAGCGGGACCAGCACTTCTTTTGTCCGCCCGCAAAAAGCGCATCACGGCTGCTGTCACGATCATCTTGTCACTCACGTTCCTCTGGTTTCCGCTGCGTGCCGTGCCCCAGTGGTTCGGACAGATCTCTCTGCAGCACTATCGCGGGCTTGACGGCACGGGGCCGCTTCGCGTCAAACAGTCAAATCAGATCCATCAGTTTGACGATCGCACGCTGTCAGATTACTTCGCCGTGATTGACTGGCTGAATGTCCATGAAAAGGGCCAGCCTGCTCTGGCTGAAGCCTATGGACCGTCCTACACGGATCACGCACTGGTATCGGCCTTTACCGGTCTGCCGACAGTCATGGGCTGGGAAACGCACGAATGGCTGTGGCGTACAACGTCCGATACGCCGGAGGCCTATCGTACCGAAATACTGCCGCGTCAACTTGCACTGGATCGGCTTTATACGAGCGGTAATAAGGAAATTATGGACGAGGTCATTCAGATGTACGGCATCGCGTACATCGTCATCGGACCATTCGAACAGCAGACTTTCAGCATGTCCGCCGATGACCCTGTCTGGGCTGAAATAGGCAACGTCGCCTTTGCCGAAGGCGACGTCACATTAATCCGGGTGCATTAGTCGAATTCAGCGGGGCGGAATCACGAGCGTTTCACCGACATTCAGCCGGTCATTGATCGTGCGACCGTTCGCCGACGCAATTTTTTCGGCCAGCGCATAATTCGCCGTTCCGTATTTGGCCGTGGCGATGCTCCAATAGCTGTCGCCGGCCTGCACGACATATGAATTGCTTCCCGCTGCCGGTGCCTGGGGTGCCGCTGTAGCCGCCGTCTGCCCCTGCGGTGCACGCGTTTTCGGGACGTCGGGAATCGACAGGGTTTCGCCAACCTTAAGGCCGGTAGATGATGTCCGGCCATTGGCGGCGGCAATTTTCTCGGCCAGCTGGGCAGAGCCCTGCCCGTAATATTTGGTCGCCAGCGACCAGTAACTTTCGCCGGCTGCCACAACATGACTGACATTGACCAATTCGACCGGAGCCGGTGTCGGTGTTGCCGGACGGGGCGGTATGGCGATCGTTTCACCGACTCTCAACCCAACTTCCACGGCACGATTGTTGGCGCTCGCGATCAATTTGGCAAGTTCCATGGATGCTGTGCCGTATTCTTTCTGGGCAACACTCCAGAAACTGTCGCCCGCCACCACGGTATACGTTTTGCCGCCGGCGGCCGGCGTCGCCTGCGCGGAAGCCGAAGTCGGCGCGGCGGTCGTCAGGGGCTGCTGTATTTCAACAGTCTGCTGTTCGATATTGACCGGACGGTATTCCGGCAGTGTCGGCGGTCTGAATTCCTCTGTACTCGGTTCCGTGACTCTTTCAGTGACGGCCTCGGTTGTCTGATTCGACTCATCGTCCGTCGCTTCGGACGCAACGACGGGCGGAACGTCCTCTCGCATCTCTGCCGAGGGCAGCGTAAGGCGATTCAGCTGTTCTTCTCTCTGACGATTTCGATTGCTCTGCGAGAGCAGATAAATACCGGCAAATATTAAAAGGACAGCGGCAAATATCGACAGTGCGATCGGCAGGGCGCGGCTCTTGACCGGCTCGTATTCGTCGAGAAAATCGTAGCCGCGTCCCGCCGGAGCCGATCCAAGCAAATCATCGATCGAGTCTTCATACTCATCATGTTGTCCGCCTGAGAGTGAGGCCCCGCAGTAGTAGCAATGCGTCGCCTCTTCCGGGACGGATTCGCCGCAATGATAACAAATCATGCTGGTTCTCCTCTTTTTGAAAGAGACGAGGTCTCCCTCGTCTCTCGTGTCTGTCTGAGGGTCATTATTCGGTCGGTGCAGGCGGAATAATCAATTCCTCGCCGACACTGATGCCGTCATTCTCCGTCTTGCCGTTTGCTACGGCGATATGCCGCGAGAGTTCCATCGAGCCGCGTCCATAGAAGCGCGTTGCGATGGCCCACCAGCTGTCACCGACCTGAACGATGTACGTACGGCTGCCGGCCTGGGTTGTTTCAGCTGTCGAGGCTTCGGTTTCCGTAGCCTCGGTTGTCTCTTCCGTTTCAGTCGGCTCGGGTTCCTCCGTAGACGGCGTGATCACTGCCGGAACTGTCGTATCGGTCACGGCCTCCGTGACAACGGTTGACGGCTGCGTGGCTGGTGTATCACCGCCGCCGACCAAAAGACGAATAAGCACGTAAATCGATGCCAGTATGACGGCGCCAAGAAGCACCAGTACAATAATCTTCTTCACCCGGCCGCGATCATCGAGATCCTCATAATCATCGTAGTCCTCATACGCTCCAAGGTCGTCGAGATCATGAGCGCTGTAAGCGCGGTCTGTCGTCTGTGCCGGTGCACCTCTGCGTCGGCCGGATGGCTGCTCGGCGCTGTAACGCTCCTGTGCCGCGCGATAGCCTTCCTGAACCGCATTTGACTCGACGGCGTCCTGGCCCTGTTCCGCGTAATCGACATCACCGCCGCCTTGTCCTCGTGCAAACGATGAAGCCGCCATGCGGCTGTAGCGATCCGTATCGCTGCCAGGCTTGGTTGACGGCAATTTGGTATAAATGCCGCTTGTGTCGCCGCTGATGGGTTTATCTCCCGGCTGATTCGCGCTGTAATCGCGCGTCGGTGATTCCGGTTTGCCTGAACCGGACATGCCGGCTCCGCCGCGCGCCAGCATCTCGGGATTGAACTGCTGCGTCTTGGCATCCTGGGCGTTGGCGTTTAATTCCGCCTGACTGAGACTTGCCGTTGCGAAACGGCCGAGATTCAAGCCGGTCTTCTTGTCGAGCGGCATAATGTAATCGATAAACGAAAGACCGATCTGCATGGAAATGCCGGGCGATTTTGCCGAGGCAGCGGTCATGATAAGGCCGGCTGCTTCATTTGCATCTTCCGCTTCGTACAACAGTCTCATAAATTCTTTTTGTCCGACTGCGGCCAGCACGTCACGGTTGCAGACGATCAGGACGTCATTTTGTTCCAGACTAACAATGTTCGAGTAACGGACGGTGCCGGCACTGCCCGCGGCATAAGCATCGCCAAGTTCAACGGGATTTCCGTTAAAGTCGATGGCTTCGAGCG
>DUPJ01000108.1 GCA_012838355.1 Clostridiaceae bacterium | reverse complement strand
GAACGACACCGCGCAAGCTGACCGATCTGCTCGGTTCTCTGGCCGACCTCATCTCCGGCAGCGGCGACAAAGGGACGCCGGTCGTCCTTATCCAGGGATACTTTGACAGCCTGGCCAATTGACAGCCTGTTTGGGACTGATCCGGAAATGGTGTCCTGGTCCGGCAATGGTGCAAATAAAGATGAGCATACGATTGAACGACAAGGGGCGGCCGCGGCCGCCCCTTTTATCCAGGCCGATGGCCCGCTGCCGTTTTTCTATTCGACAACCGTGATGCGGCCGTCGGTGCTGTATTCGAGCGGTTCACCGCTTTCCAGCAGCTCGACAATGTAATCTCTCAGAATGTCGACCATGAGGCCTTGCAGCATGAGCTGTTCCTTGCCTTCGAACATGGTGTAGCCGTCACCGCCGATGGCCATAAAGTCATTCGTGGCCAAGGTGTAGGACTGCGCTTCATCGAGCGGTTCGCCCCCGACCATGATGTTCTGCACGCCGTAGGTCTCGTCGTCCTGCGAGACGAGCTCGTACGTCAGGTTGGCGACATGCGGGAACTTGCCGGCCGGATTCGGATAATCACTCGCACCGAATTCAAGCGCCGCTTTGATATCGGCACCGGTCACATCGATGACCGTGACCATATTGCCGAACGGAAGTACCGTCAGCAGGTCACCCATGGTGATCATGCCGGCTTCGATGGATGCCCGGATGCCGCCGCCGTTCGTGATGACCACGTCAGCGCCGGTCGCGGCCAGCATGGAGTCGGTGATGAGGTTTCCGAGATTCGTTTCCTTGCTTCTCACATCCTCGCGTTCACCGTCCAGATGAACGCCCAGTTCGCCGACTTCTACCGACGTGAAACGCTCATTTTCCTCTTCAATGGCGGCGATCGATGCGAGCAGTTCTGCATCCGCCTCATATTGCTGTGCTTCCATGAAGTCGATGTGTTCGGTGGCGGTCTCGGTCAGCTCGCCGTCGGTGAAGGTCATCGAAACGAGGCCGATGTTTTCCAGATAGCTTCCGGCCATGACGATCAGGCTGTCGTTGTACAGTTCGCCGTCGGGAATCTCGTGGTGGCTGTGGCCGTCAATGACGAGGTCGATGCCTTCGACCTGGTCCAGTACGTATTTTGAGGTGAATTCGGATTCTTCATCAATACCGAGATGCGCCAGCAGGATGATGGCGCCGACGCCGGCTTCTTCCAGCTCCGCCACCTGCGCGGCCGCGACTTCGGCCGGATCGAGGAATTCAAGTCCTTCCGTGTTGACGGGGCTGGACTTCACCTTGGTTTCCGGTGTGGCAAGCCCGAACACGCCGATTTCGATACCGCCGACTTCAAAAATCCGGTTCGTTTCAAAAACGGTTTCCGTGGTCCCTTCTTTCACGACGTTCGCCGCGAGCAGCGGGAAATCCGCTTCTGTCATCATCACCTGCAGATCATCGAATCCGTAGTTGAAGTCGTGGTTGCCGATGCCCATGGCCGCGATGCCCATGTCGTTAAACAGCCGGATCACGCTCTGGCCGTTTGACAAGGTGGCGAAGTTGGTTCCGTGGGTCGCGTCACCGGCATCGAGTGCGAGCACCATATCTTCATTTGCCGCTTTCAGGGCGTCGATCACGCCTTTGTAGCGGGCGAATCCGATGACGCCGTCGTCCACCGGCTTTCCGTCTTCGCCGGGCGCATCGTCCCCGATCACGCGTCCGTGTGTATCGTTGGTGTGGGTGATGTAGATTGTCTTGATTTCCGGCTCGGCCGTTTCAGCCATAACGGCTGCCGGCAGGAGGCCGACCAGCATGAACAGGGTCAATGCCAGTCCCAGAATCCTGATTCCTTTGTGTCTCATGTTTTCCCTCCGATCAGAATGTATAAGTATTGCGTGATGCAGCGCATCAATAATTGATGCCATTCACACAGCATGAGTTAATTTTAACATGATAAGGATGGTACAGGCCCAAGGATTGAGACATTTTAACAATAACATCACAGGTGATACAGAACGCGCCCGGTCTGGTGTGAAACTGACGCGACTGTTATAAGGGATAGCGGAGGTTCACATGGCGAAGGATGTATGCTTGCTTTTATATGATGTCAGCGATGAAGCCGTCCGCGAGCTCGCGGACATCGCTCCGGACATGGATATCGTTCGGGGATCGCGCGGCGTGATCCCGGATGAGTCGGTGCTGAAGCGGGTCAAAGTCGTTTATAACCACGCATCGAAGCCGTTTCTGGCGCTGCTGTCAGTGCCGGAGGCAAAACCGGACTGGCTGCAGCTGCGTTCGGCCGGCTATGACGATATCGATACAGACGCGATCCGTGCGAAGGGAATAACCGTCACGAATGTCAGGGGCATTCACGGCACCCAGATGAGCGAAAGCCTGTTCGGCATTCTGCTCGGCAGAAAAAGAGCGCTGTTCGAAGCGGTCAGGAATCAGGAACGGGCTGTCTGGCATCACAGTGACCAGAGCGGAGAGATAACCGGGATGACCATGACCATCGTCGGTGCGGGTGCCATTGGCAGGCAGATTGCCCGGGTTGCGACTGCGGCCTTCGGCATGACAGTGATCGGTGTATCCAGGCGCGGCCAGCGCGCACCGTCTTTTGCCCGGATGTACAAAACAGCGGACTGGACTGACGCGGTTCGCGATGCCGATATCGTCCTCAATCTGCTGCCGCTGAATACCGGGACACACCATTTTTTCGATGCCGGGGCGTTTCGCTCGTTCAAGCGAGGTGCCTGGTTTGTGAATTTCGGGCGCGGGGCGACGGTCGATACGAACGCTTTGCTGGCAGCGCTGGAGGACGGGCAACTCGAATTTGCCGCACTCGATGTTTTCGAGCAGGAGCCGCTTCCAGCGGACAGCCCGCTCTGGGGCAGGGATGACGTTTTGGTGACGCCGCATATCGCCGGTGTGTCGGCCTTTTACGAGGAGCGCTCGTTCGCTCTGTTCAAAGCGAATCTGGCGGCGTATGTGAAAACAGGCAAACCGTCGCAGAATGTCATCGACTTCCCGTGATCGTGACGGTTACCTTGAATCCGGCCTGGGATCTGCGTGTTTATTACGCCCATGACGGCACGGTGGCGGACCAGACGGGCGAGGCGGGCGGCAAAGGCATCAACGTGGCTCGCGTTCTGACCGGCCTCGGCACGCCCTGCATGGCGGCAGCGTGGTTGGCGGGCAATACAGGCCGCATGGTTGAAGCGCGGCTCAAGATGGACGGAATCCTTGTTCAGGCGTTTCCCGGGCAGGGGGAGACCAGAACCAACATCAAGCACATAGAGCTTGCGACAGGCGACACGACGGAGGAAAACAGGCCGGGACAGCCAATGGGCCATGATCCGGAGGCGGCTTTTTTTGACTGGCTGCCGACGGTTGTCCGCACCGGTGACGCGGTGGCCCTGTGCGGCAGTCTGCCGGCGGGTGTCCCGCCGACCATCTATGCCGACATGATCGCCCGTCTGAAAGCCGCGGGGATCAGGACGGTGCTCGATGCGTCGGGCGATGCGCTGAAGCACGGCGCCATGTCCGCTCCCGCCCTGATCAAACCGAATGAGGCGGAGTTTTGCGAATGGCTGGAGCGAGAACCGGAAGATCATGCCGCCTTTCAAAAGGCTGTGCGCGAGGCAGCGGACAAGACCGGCTCGAATCTGCTCGTGACACGCGGAGAGAAAAGTGCATTTCTGTGCGCAGAGGGTGTCTGTTACGAGGCCGTCAGTGAACCGGTCAGAAGTGTCGGCACGACGGGTGCGGGCGATGCCTGTCTGGCCGCCTTTCTGGCAGCCGAAGCGGATGGCTTGAGTCCGCCCGACTGTCTGCGCTTTGCCATCGGCGCCGCGGCCTGCTTTGTCTCCGGCTGCGCGATCAGCCGGGAATCGGTCGCGCCTTTCGCCGAACGGGTTCAGGTGAACCGTCTGCCGCAAGCAGTACCGGATTGCTGACGTCAAAATCGCTGTGTTAGTTGGTATACTGTTGATATGAAGGACGAACGCTTCGATGTGGCAAAAACGGCGACCGAGCTGGTTGCATACTGCGCCAGCCAAATGCGCGCGATTGGCGGCGAACTCGCCGTTGTCGGTATTTCCGGCGGCAAAGACAGCAGCGTCACCGCCGCCCTGATGGCAGCCGCCATCGGTGCGGACAAGGTGCATGGGCTTTTAATGCCGGACGGACATCAGGCGGATATCGACGATGCCCATGCGCTTTGCGCACATCTCGGTATTCATGAGCATCTCATCCCGATCGGCGAGATCACGAAGGCATTTCTGAACGAACTCGAGGCGCATGAGGAGGTCTCGCGGCAGACGCGGCTGAATCTGCCGCCGCGGGTTCGCATGACGATGCTGTACGGGTTTGCCCAAAGCCTGTCGAAGGCCATGGTGATCAACACGAGCAACTTGTCGGAGGACTGGGTCGGCTATGCGACACTTTACGGTGATACAGCCGGTGCCTTCTCGCCGCTCGGCATGCTGACATCGGAAGAAGTGTCTCAAATCGGAAAACATCTCGGCCTGCCGCAGTTTCTGACCGACAAAACGCCGGCCGACGGACTGACAGGCCAGACGGACGAAGCAGTGCTAGGTTTCTCCTATGCCGTTCTGAACCGATATATCCGCACCGGCGAGATTGAGGATCAGGAGGCAAAAGAAAGAATTGACCGCATGCACCGCCAGAGCCGTTTCAAGTTTCTGCCGCTGCCGCTGTTCAATCCCCGCCTTTCCATCAGGGCTGACGACACAGCCAATGTTTACGGGCGGGGCGACAAATGACGAATAAACACCGCACGCTTTTTATTCTGAGCGTGAAGGCCGGCAACGGCAAATCGCTCAAACTGACGCGCACCATCGAGGAGATGTACCGGGAGGCGGGACAAGATGTCACGATTCTGGTCACCCAGCACGGCACGCACGCGTATGAGTCTGCCAAGGCTTTTGCCGCTGAGCACGGTGAGCAGGGCATCGTGTTTATCTGCGGCGGCGACGGTTCCACGAGCGAGGTTGCGAATGCACTGGCGAATAAAAATACGGCGATGGGTGTGCTGCCGCTCGGCACAGCCAACGATTTCTCCAGAATGCTGTACACAAAAAAAGAAGCAGCCGATCTGACGGGTCTCCTTCGCCGCACGCTGCATCCGACGATCCGTCCCATCGACCTGATTCACCTGAATGACCGTTATTCGATCAATATCACGTCCTTTGGTTTTGACACGATCGTGCTGGAGCATGCCTATGAAGTGATGCGGGCACTGCCGTTTGTCGGCAGCGCCGGCTATGCGCTCGGCATCGTGAAGAGCCTCTTTTCACGAAAAAAGTTTGGCATCGAGGCGGTCTGGACCGATGAAGAAGGCCGCACGCATCGCCAGGTGCAGAAGTCAATGATGCTGGGAGCGCTTTGCAACGGCGGTTATTACGGCAATGGATTTAATCCTGCACCGATGGCCAAAACAGATGACGGCATTCTGCACGTCTGCCTGGTGGACGCCATGCCCTTCCCGCAGTTTCTCACCATGATCCGCGCATACAAAAAAGGAACGCACATAAATCACCCCAAAATAAAAATGGGGAACGCAGTCAGCGGAACGTTTCGGCCGCTCAAACCGGACACGAGCATTCTCGGCAATATCGACGGGATTATTTTCAACGAGCCCGAAATCCGGTTTGAGGCAGCACCGAAGGCGTTAAAGTTCGCTTTTATTTAAACGCCACATTTCATCACAGTTCCGTTTCGTTACGCACATTTGGATTACAAAGTACTAACATTATCGTATATTAATCGGTTACACCTTGTCGGCAACAAGCCACGGCGTTAACGTATAACCAGCCGACCTGCAGGAGGATCCTAATGATGAGAAGCAAACGTTTTTTGGCGCTGTTGACAGCGTTAGTCATGCTATTTCTCCCACTTTCCATCACGACTGAAGCGGCCACTGGTACGCCTGTCGGTGATTTTCTCGTGGATGGTGCGGACTTTGTGTTTAATGCCGAACGCGGTCTTCTCGAAATAACGGGAAGCTCGCCCGTTACGGTGAGCAACCAGAATCCCGATGCGCCGACCTGGCATCACATTGCGGTCGCACCCGATGTCGCGGCAAACCTGACGCTTGCCGGTGTCAATATCAATACGTCGGATATGTCCGGCGTACCGGCCATCAGCGTACCCGACTCAGCGGTGACCGTAACCGTCACGCTGGCCGAAGGCACTGTGAATAAGCTGCGCTCCGGTGATGCTGCGACAGCCCTGCAGAAGCTTGGCACTGACGGCCAGCTGAAGATCACGGGCAGCGGTACACTGAACGTCACGGACGGTGATGAAGCTCTGTCTTCAATCGGTGCCGCCCCCGACAGCATTAATGCCAAGGTCGTCATCGAAGGCGGTTCTGTCTTCGTAAACCGTCTGGCATCACAACCGGTCAATGCATCCAATACAGCCGTATACCGCTATGTATTCAAGGCAGCCGCCTATCCGAACGCGAGCGTAGTGTCGATGAACATTAACGGCGGGCAGGGCTTTAGCCCCACCGGCCTGAGAACCGACGCGAACGGCGAATTATCGCTGTTTCTGCCGGATGGCGCCTCAGTGAACACTGAGGTCGTCCTTCAGGTCGGCGAAGAGCAGTTTGCTGTTCAGCCGGGCGAATACAGCTGGACGGCACCGCTTCCGGTCAACGTGCAGGGTGCACCGGCCGACGCGATCCCGGCAAAAGTTCAGCCGAATGACTACATCACCATTCGCGTCAGACCGGATGAGGGCACGGCCGTTGACTCCGTAACGGATTACGAGCAGGTTGGCCCTGATGTCTGGACCGGTCCATACCGGGATCCGGTCGTCATCAATCTGGCAGCCGCCGCGATCGTGCCCGTAACTGCCATCCAGCTGAACTCGGCCACTGAAATGGACGCCGGTTCCAGCCTCGTGCTGGACGCCTACGCTATGCCGGAGAACGCCACGAACCGCGCGATCCAGTGGAGCATCTCGGATGCCGGTACAACAGGTGCAACCCTTGACGGCGCAACCCTCTACGCACCCGCGGGCGGCACGGCCACCGTCGCCGCTACCGTACTGGACGGTGCCGGAGCGGGCACACCGTACACCGAGTATTTCACCATCACCGTACGCAGTTTATTTGTACCAGTCACGGACATCGTGCTGAACTCGGCCACCGAAATGGACGCCGGTTCCAGCCTCATATTGGATGCCTACGCGATGCCGGAGAACGCCACGAACCGCGCGATCCAGTGGAGCATCTCGGATGCCGGCACAACCGGCGCTTCGCTTGACGGGAACACTCTATACGCTCCCACAGGCGGCACAGTAACTCTGGCCGCTTCGGTACCGGACGGTTCTGGAGCGGGTACACCGTATACTGAATATTTTGAAATTACGGTGAGAAGCCTTTTTGTACCTGTCACGGACATCGTGCTGAACTCGGCCGCCGAAATGGACGCCGGTTCCAGCTTGGTATTGGACGCCTACGCGATGCCGGAGAATGCCACGAACCGCGCAATTCAGTGGAGCATCTCGGATGCCGGCACAACCGGCGCTTCGCTTGACGGGAACACTCTATACGCTCCCACAGGCGGCACAGTAACTCTGGCCGCTTCGGTACCGGACGGTTC
>DUPJ01000107.1 GCA_012838355.1 Clostridiaceae bacterium | reverse complement strand
TGGCCGGCAAGGCGCCGTCCCTGTTCACTACCACGTTCAGGTCGGCCATTGTGACCGGCACAATCCGCGCCGTCAGCGACGCCGGCGAAAAACGGGAGGCACTCCGGCTCATTTCGGAGAAATACACGCCGGAATACATGGCGTACTTCGATGAAGCCTTCGCATCCGGCGAAGCAATGACGGCCGTCTGCCGCATTCAGATCGACACGGTGACGGCAAAAGAAAAGGCGTGATACGGCGCCCGCAATGTCGCCCTGCTCCTGACCGATGCGCATGCATAAACGTTGCTTTGCGTCCTATTTTTGCTGAATGTGCTAGCATGTAATCAATCTAAAGTAGGAGGATTATATTCATGAAATGTGGAGTAAGAATGACCGCCTGGCTTGTCGCTCTGGTGGTTCTGCTTTCCGTAAGTCTCGGCATGACAGTGCCTGCAGCAGCCGCTGAACAGGTCTTTGATGCCGGTACATACGAAGCGGCTGGCGATGGTTACGGCGGTGAGGTCACCGTCGAGGTAACGGTCAGTGAGGATCGGATCGAAGACATTCGGGTCGAACATGCCGAGACCGATGCAATCGGCGGCAGCGCCATCGACGGACTGATTGAATTTGTGCTTGAAAGTCAGTCGCTCAATACAGATGCTGTTTCAGGAGCAACCCTGTCGTCCGATGCCTTCCTGCTTGCTCTGGAAGCATCGCTTGCAGAGGCCGGCGCTGACGTGGAAGCACTGAAAGCCAAAGAGACTGAGGCGCGTGTCGTCGAAGATATCGAAACCGACGTGGTCGTTATCGGAGCCGGCGGAGCGGGTATGTCGGCCGCCATTGAGGCTGCCGAAGCCGGCAAGGATGTTGTCGTCCTGGAACGCATGCCGATTATCGGCGGTAATACCAACCGGGCGACCGGCGGAATGAATGCGTCAGAAACATCGATTCAGGAAGAAAAAGATATTGAAGACAGCAATGAAGTCTATTACCAGGACTCGCTCGATGGCGGTCACGGCATCAACGATCCGGATCTGCTGAGAACCATGGTCGAGCATTCAGCCGAGTCGCTGGACTGGGTTAATGAGCTGGGTGCCGAACTGAATGATGTCTCCTTCTCCGGCGGAGCGACAAATTCCCGCATTCACAAACCGCTTGACGGATCGGCCGTCGGACCGATTATTGTGCGTGTTTTGGCAGAGCGTCTTGACGCACTGAATGTACCGATTCACCTCGAATCGGAAGCCGTTGCCCTGATAGAAGAAGACGGCCACGTGACCGGTGTCGAAGTCGTCACACCAGAAGGTGAAACCTTCACGGTGACGGCGAAAGCCGTGGTAATCGCGACCGGAGGTTTCGGTGCGAACATGGACATGGTGAAGGAGTACGATGAATCAAAAGTCGGCTTCGGCACAACGAATCATCCCGGTGCACTCGGCATGGGCATCACGATGGCTCAGGAAGTCGGTGCGGATACCTTCCAGATGGAGCAGATCCAGATTCATCCGACGACGGATCCTGATTCCGGCTATATGTTCACCGAAGGGTTGCGCGGTGACGGCGCTATATTGATCAACAAGGAAGGCAAACGCTTTATTGATGAGCTGGAAACACGCGACGTCGTATCGGCAGCCATTCTGGCCGAAACGGATGGACAGGCGTACGTGCTTGTCAATCAGGTGCTGGTCGATCAGAATAAGTCGATGCGCGGCTACATTGAACAGGGATATGCCACGTCGGGCGAAACACTTGATGACCTGGCCGCGGCACTCGATATGGATCCGGTCGTCCTGCAGGACACACTCGATCAGTACAACGAAGCACAGGCGTCCGGCAGCGATACTGAATTCGGACGTCAGAACATGACGCTCCCGCTGGACGAAGGTCCATATTATGTATTGCTGGTGACCCCCTCGATCCATCACACCATGGGCGGCCTGCGCATCAACACGAATGCTGAAGTACTGGACAAGGAAGGCAACCCGATTCCCGGCCTGTTCGCAGCCGGTGAAGTAACGGGCGGCGTCCACGGCGGCAACCGCATCGGCGGCAATGCCGTAACGGATATTATCGTCTTCGGACGGATTGCCGGCCAAAAGGCTGCTGCGGCTGCAGACTAAATACGAGCCATGCCGGCCATCCGGTTTCGCACAGCAGGGGCACTTCTGACGAAGTGCCCCTCTTTGTTTTAATCCGATATCTGACGCTTATCAGTCGGCCGTCTCAAACCCCATATCCTTGAAAATCTGCATGCGTTCTTCGAAGCTGACTTCGCGATGCACCTGATGCATCATCCAGGTGTATCCGAACGGATCGGCTACGATGGCGTTCGTGATGCCAAACTGCTCCATCGGTGTCGGCGGCTGAATCGGTTTGCAGCCGGCGTCGAGGGACGCATCAAACGTTTTTTGAATGTCCGGCACCAGTACATTGATCCAGATCGGCAGAGGCGTGCCCGGTACGGGCGCCATCAGCTGATATTCCGGGTTTTCATCCAGCATGTGGAAGCGGCTGCCGTAAATCGTGAATACGGTTTCGTTATGGCCGCGCGAAAAATTGGTGACCTCCAGCCGTTTCACTTCAAATATTCGCTCATACAGTTCCAGAGCCTGGAGACTGTCCGGAACAACGAAATTAACTTCTGTACCGACCATGGTTTGTCCTCCTGTCATCACTGAATCAAGTATCGCCGGAGCGCAGGCATTCTGCCGGCAGGCCTGTTACGATTTTGACCAGATCCGAAGCGAGCCTTTGTTGCCGCCGCCATTGGTCAGCGCTATAGTGACAGAAAGGTTTTTTGAGGAGAGCAGTCATGAAGCAGGACTATTTGCGAGCGTACGCCAATCTGCTGGTGCAAACCGGCCTTCACATCATTCCGGGAGACAGCATCCAGATGACACTGAGTCCCGAGGCGATACCGCTCGCTCGGCTGATCACGGAAGCGGCGTACAAAGCGGGAGCACTTCGCGTCTATACCGAACTGTATGACAGCCAGAACATTCTGGCCCGCTACCGTTATGCCTCCTCTGATAGTTTTGCCGAGGTGCCGGCGTACGATGTCGATATTGTGCTGAAGCGCTATGAGAACCGCACGCACCGCCTGTATCTGAATTCGCCTGACCCGGAGCTGCTGAAGGGCATCGACGGCCAGCTCATTTCGGACTGGAACAAGGTCAGTTCCGAGGCGCTTCGACCGCTCGATGCCATGATTCTCGGCAACCGTGTCAAATGGCTGGTCGCGGCTGTTCCAGGCAATGCCTGGGCTGCCAAAGTATTTCCCGATCTGCCTGCAGATGAAGCCCTGGAACGGCTCTGGGAGCTCGTCTTTCAGGCCTGCCGCTGCAATCTGCCCGATCCGGTTCAGGCCTGGGCCGCGCATGATGCGGAACTGAAACGCGTCGAAACGTACCTGAACGACGCACGGTTCGACAGACTGGTTTACCGCGGGCCCGGCACGTCTCTGGAAGTCGGACTGGTGGAAGGCCACCGCTGGGTCGGCGGTTCATCCGAGTTCGGCGATGGTGAATCGTTCATGGCCAATATCCCGACCGAGGAGATCTTCACCATGCCCCACAGGGATCGGGTCAACGGACGGATTGCCGCAACGCTGCCGCTCTCCTGGCAAGGTCTTCTCATCCGCGATTTCTGGTTCCAGTTTGAAAACGGCGTCGTCACCGATTTCGGTGCTGCCGAAGGCAGAGACGTACTCGAGCGCATGCTCGCGACCGACGACAGCGCCAACCGGCTGGGCGAAGCGGCTCTTGTTTCGGTTGACTCGCCCATCTATCAGACGGACGTCCTCTTTTACAGCACACTCTTTGACGAAAACGCCTCCTGCCATTTTGCCCTCGGCTCCGCCTATGAAGAAAACCTGCATGAATCTGCCGGCATGACAAAAGAAGCCCGTACTGAGCACGGCATGAATGAATCGCTTATTCACGTCGACTTCATGGTCGGCTCGGATAAGCTGGACATCACGGGCATCAAAAAGGACGGCAGCGAACTCACTGTCATGAAGGGCGGCCGGTTCGCTTTTTAAGCCTCATTTAATTACCCTGCAGCGATTACGATCCCCTGAGCAAAACAGGGGATTTTTTTACGAAATCGGCAATCAAAATTGGCAATTATTCTTGCATTTTTGCTATAGTTTATGAGTGGATAATCAAGAGTGAAAGGCAATGCAGCCGAAACGCAGCCACCATTCTCATTGATCGCAGTGCTGCCGGAATCGTCGGATTTCGCACCGGGAGAGGGGGAACCGTTTAACAAACGGACATGACATATGGAGAAGGTCAACATGGAATGGGCGTGCCGCGTGCCGATCTTTCGGCATCCGGTTATTTTGAAGCAGCTCGGCATCGCCGTCGGCATCCCTTTCGGCATCGTTGCCATCATCATCTGGCTGACATCCGGCAAGAGCATCTATCTGCTGTATGCGCTTGGGCTTATCGCCGCCCTGTTTCTTTTGACCTGGCTGTTCATTCTGGCACTCTACGGCGGCAAGTATGACGTCGAATTCACTCTGAATAGTGACGGCGTGCGCTGCCGCACCGGTTCGAAACAGGCAAGGAAAAACCGGATTGTCAACGCGCTGACCGTCGGGCTTGGACTATTCTCCGGACGTCTGACCACAGCCGGTGCGGGGGTGCTGGCGCAGTCCAGACAGGACGTTTTTCTCAAGTGGGCGCGTATCACGAAAGTCAAGTATCGGCCGGGGAGCCAAACCATTCTGCTGCGCGGCGGCTGGACGGAAAACGTGGCAATCTTTTGCACCGAAGAAAACTACGCGGCCGTCGAGCAGATGGTGCGGCAGCAGGTAATGTGTTGAAGTACGCCCTGTTAAAGGAACCGGCACGAGTTCTCGTTTAGTATCACCGGCATCAAATTTTGAAAACTGAATAATTTTGAATAAGAGGAAAACACATGAAAAGACGGTATCTCAGATACATGGTGTCGTTTATCCTAATCCTCTCCATTTTGGCTCTTGCCGCCTGCGGCGGTAATACGGCTGAAACCGCCGGAGAGACCACTGCGGTGCCGACACCAGCGGAAACAAAGGCAACGGAGGCGAGCGGTTCACGCATCGACACGCTCGTTTCGGCCTGGAAAGACGCCGGCTTGGATGCCGGCATTGACGATGCGTTCAAAAATGCGACGTTTGCCGCGCTGTACGGCTCAAGCATGCATTATGTCGTTCATCTGGACGACGAGCAGTTTATGGTACTTGAGTATGATCTCGAGAATCTGGACAGTACCGGAGAGGGCTATCTGAAATCCGCGGATGAACACGGCATCGATTTGAAGACGGACGATCCCGTCTGGCGCAACGGCGAATTCATTCTGCGAAACGCTTACTCGGTTCTGGAAGGCGGCGAGAAAACAGCCGAATACCAGGTCATAACCCATCCCAAAAGCCAGCTGATTATCGATACGTTTGAATCATTCAAATAGTGTCGCGGGAGGACCGATTATGAAATCATCAATAGTAAGGATGCTCAGTGCACTGCTCGTTGCCTGCACGCTCTTCTCTGCAGCTGGATGTGCGGAAGGCGGTGCCGAGACGGAGGTCGTCTCCGCATCTGAAGCGGAGGCATCTGAAGCAGCAAAAAATACTGACGCAGCAGAGGCACCGGCAACAGATCAGGTTCTGGCCGTCGGCGAAGCCGGCAGGACAGAGGATCTGGAGATCAGCATCACGAATGTGCAAAAAGCGACAGAATGGATCAACAGCCCGCCGGAAGGATCTGAATACGTCGTCGTAGCACTGAAAATTACGAACATCTCGGACGAGGAGCAGAGCGTCGGCGCGGGCGACTTTCAGTTTGTCAATGCCAGCGGTTCAAGAGAAGCGTACACCAGATCGACCGGCGTCAAAACCGATCCTGATACATTTGGCGGCACCGACATTGCCCCGGGTGACACTTTCGAGGGCAGCATCGTGTTCGCAATGCCTGTCGACATGAGTGACATTGAACTGCACTATTTGGAAAGCTATCAGACGGCGCTCAGATTCGCATTCACAAAGTAGCCCGAAACAGATCACTCCAAAAAGGCACACCCGCAACGCCAGAGCGGGTGTGCCTTTTTTTGCGTCTGCATTGATTTATTGAAAAAATGCAGGTACCATAGCGATGTATTACATTTGTAATAATACTTGAGCACATGCAAGCATCTGTGTGCAAGATATCTTCCCCGATGATGGAAGATGAATACACGAAATGGACAGCTGATAACAGAAAGCGAAGGAACAAACATGGACACATATAAAGTTGCGGTGATGACGGGCGAAGAAACACTTGAGTACAGAGATTTTACGCTGAAAAACCCTGTCGGCAGACAGGTTCTGGTAAAAATTGACAGTTGTGCCATCTGTACACTGGAACAGCGTGTGTACAAGGGCATGATGAAATATTACCCCTTTGCCGGCGGCCATGAGTTTGCCGGGATCGTGACAAAAATCGGTGAAGACGTGAAAAACCTCAAGCCGGGCGATCTTGTCTCTGCGCGCCTGCTCACAAACTGCGGCACGTGTCACTACTGCCGTTCAGGACACGAAAATCAATGTGTCATTTCATTTCAGGCTTCGGTGCACGATGGTTTGAACGGTCCGGGAGGGCTTGCTGAATATGCCATGCTGGACGACACGAATCTTTACAAAATGGCACCCGATCTCGATCCGGCACATGCGGCACTGACGGAGCCGCTGGCCTGCTGTGTTCACAGCATCGAAAAGGGCTGCATCGGGTTTGCCGATGATGTGGTTGTCATGGGCGCGGGCATTATGGGCGCGTTTCACATCAAGCTGGCGAAGCTTCGCGGCGCACGTGTGATCGCTTGTGAACTTGACACAGACCGGCTTGAAATCGCCCGGCAAATGGGTGCCGACGTGCTGATCGATTCCGGCAAAACCAATGCTGTGGAGATAGTGAAGCAGCTGACGGAAGGGCGCGGAGCCGATGTCGTCTTCTGTACCGTGGCCTCGCCGCTGTCAGCGGCGGAAGCGGTGGAAATGACCGGGAAACTTGGCCGGGTTGTGATGTACTCATCGTTCCATCCGAAAAAACCGATCGAACTGGACGTCAACAAGGTGCACTACTCTGAAATGAACATCACAGGCTCGGTCAATCCTCGGATCAGAGATTTTCAGGTGGCGTCCCGCCTGCTTTCCTCAGGGATCATCGATCCGTCGCTTTTGATTTCGGCACGCGTACCGTTTTCGGAACTTCATGATGCCTTTGAGCGTGCGATTGACCCAAAATCGTATCGCATTATTGTCAAGATGTAGCTGAGTCCGATTCGCTCAGAATCTGATTTTGTCGAGCTAACAAAAAGTGGTGCGGAGATCGAAGCGACAGTCGTTTTCGCCTGCGAAAACGACATTTGCGTTCAGCTGGCGGACTGCGTATTGCAGATGCCGCCTGCAGCGTACGCGTCGCGACTGCAATCATGTTGGTGTGCAGGGCCAACGCGGAGGAAAAGGAAATCAGGGCCGGCAACCAGAGGATATGAGACAGTCTGACAAATGCCGCGGCGAACAGAGGGACAAAAGACATCTCTGCATGGGCTTACAAGTTCTGCACGTGCCAATCCGGGGTGCATCCTAATTTGAGAACCTGCAGCAGTTGAGAGCACAGGTGGAAAAGGATATTCTTTATGTCAGAAGCCAGCTCGCAGATACACTCGAAAAGGAGCGCGAGCGGACTCGTGCGAGCAATAAACGGCAGGTGTGAATAATGAGTATGGACGATGCAAAAGACCTGACACGAGAAGAGCTGGCTCTTTATGTGCGCATAGCGAACTACTATTATCGGGGATACCTGACGCAAAATGAGATCGCGACTCGGCTGCGCATGTCGCGGCAGCGCGTCAATCGAATATTGAGCAAATGCCTGAGTCTAGGGATTGTGGAAATACACATCAAGAACGATGTATCGTCCAATCTGGACATTGAGACGGCTTTGGAAGAAAAATTCCAGCTGCGTGCCGCCCGTGTAGCTGATTTGGGGTCTGAGCAGGAGAACAGTTACCAGCTTCTGGGAGAATGCGGTGCCCGTTTTCTGGCTGAAACGATTCAGGATAACGACGTTATCGGTTTTTCAGGCGGCAGCACTCTGTCGGCGTTAGTGGACAATATGCCCCGCATTAAACGCCAGAACCTGATGGTAACTCAGTTGATGGGCGGCTGGAACGATCACTCGAATAATGTCGATGGAGACAGCATTGTCATTCGGTTCAGCGATCAGACGCCGGCAAAGATCAATATGCTTTACGCACCGGTTTTGGTCAGTGACGCTTCTGTGCGTGATAACTTCCTCAAGGAACCGCATTATAAAAAGTCATACGCTGTCGTGAAATCGTGCACAATTGCCGTTTTAGCCATTGCTGACGTCAAACATGCCAAATATCCGTCTCTCGAACAATTGGATTTGTCGATGCCGGAAAACGCAGTGGGCGAGATTTGTGCACGCCCGTTTGATGCGCACGGCAAGCCAATCAGCACGGTGTTCGACAATCAGATTATCGCCATTGAGACGGACGACCTGAAGCGAATCCCTCTGCGGGTCGGTGTCGCCGGGAGGGCATACAAGACAAAGGCCATCTTGGCTGCCATCCGAGGGGGATACATCAATGCGCTGGTAACCGACGCGACCGTCGCGTCAGCACTCCTTAAAGCATGATGCAAAACCGCCCGTCACTGCGGTCAAAAAAGCCATTACGCCAATGAAGCGATATATCCTCGGATAGCCGCAACATCCTTGGCAACCTGTACCTTCACTTCATCGAGGTCGCAAAACTTCTCAACTGCCGCCTGATGGCCTCTGGTGACGCCGTCAAAATCGCCAAAGACAACGCAGCTGTCAGCATCTTATCTTGTTCTTTCCAAGCGAATGCCATGCTCAGTTACCCTAAATTCTCCATTTCCGCTTGGCTGCATGTGAATCTGACCGGCAACGCAAGACTCAACGGGAACCCTTAAAATTTTGGATTCAGCTCCTTGAGTGCCGTCTCCACCGAGCAGTTCTCATGGATGAGCTTCGCAATAGCCGCTGCATACCGTGCGGGATGCTCGTGTCCCCAAATATTTCGGCCCATAGCTACGCCAGCGCCGCCCGCTTCCATTGCGTCCTTGATCTCCTGCAAAAGCTCACGCTCCGGAACCTTCTTGGCGCCCCCCAGGATCACGATCGGCGCGTATACGCTCTCGCACATCTCGTTAAAGCTCTCCTGGTCGCCCGTGTACTCGGTCTTGATTATGTCCGCACCCAGCTCCACCGCCTGACGGCAGGCAAACGTGATGTTCTCTGCAGTGCGGTAATCGTCGCTCTTTTCAAATCCGCGCGGCAGTGCTTCGGCCGTCACGGGCAAATTCCAGCGATGGCAGGCCAGCGCCGTGCGCGTCAGGTTGCTCAGCACCTCGTTCTCAAAGCTCGAACCAGGAAACGACATCGTGATCACCGAATCTGCTCCAAGGCGAAGCGCGTCCTCCGGCGTCACCGTGATCTGCATCGCCTTGCTCGGTTTGCTGAGACAGGACACCCCGCCGTCGATGCGCAGGATTATGCCCTTGCCCATAAACGATTCCCCGAACTTGTCCGCCATCCCAACCGTGGACAAAAATGCATCCGCACCTGCCGCCGCCGTCTCGCGGATCACCTTGCCGATGTCCTTCAGTGCCGGAACCACCTTGAAGTTCGCGCCATGGTCCATGGCCAGAATAAACGTTTTCTTGTCCTGCCCGAATATACGGTTCATGCGGTGTGCGATACTGCTCATTATTTTTGTCTCCTTGTTTTTCCATTTCTGATAAAAGTTCGGCCGGTATAACGGCCTATCTATGATGACATATGCTCATGATTTATTCATTTGTCACTATGCATTTGATCATATCGGCAACGCGCTGCCCTGTCAATAAACGGCTGTACCCATTCAGAAACATCGCGCCATTGAATGCGTGCCTCTGCCCGCCGACACGTCGGCCTTGAGTCAATTGCCGTGTGCGATCTCAGGACATTGCTTAAAGGCACATAGTGAGGATGTTCTCAATATCTATCTGGTTCTGCGGGACAAATCCCGGCAGTGTACCTCCGGCACATGCCTTCCCTGCCATCCCGGAAAAATGTCTGTCGCCGATGCCGATTTCTGTCAGCGTGCCCTCCAGCCCCAGGGTCGTGGAAAGAAAATCAGACAGCAGGTCAATGCTTTTTTTGCCGTCTCCAGCGGCGGCATGTATTTATCTATGCCGAAAACATTCGTGCCGATCTGATGAAACTTTGAGGCAGTGTGCTCGTTCAGGATGTACTCCATCCAGCGGGGCATCAAAATGGCAAGCCCCAGGCCGTGCGCAATATCGTAGCAGGCTTACAGCTGATGCTCGATGGGGTGACAGCTCCACGCCTGCTGCTTGCGCCCAAAAATGAATCTGCTGATCGCACACGACGATGTCCACATCAGGTTTGCCCGTGATTCATAATCGTCCGTGTCGCAGCAGACTACAGTCGACACCCGGCAGGGATATTGACTTGCCGTGTTTTCATCAAGCCTGCCGAAACCGATGCACACCAGACCGCCCTCAGTCGTATGCTTTCATTTTCGCTTCATCGTCACGGAACAATTCCGGCGCGATGTCCTGCATATCCATTTTTCCCCAGTACGAGAGTTTTTCATGTTCGGTATAGTACTTCAGCGGGATCGGGTGGGTTCCGACCACAACAGGGATGTTGTATCGGCTTTCAATGTATTCTTTGAATTCGCGTATATACGGACAGGGCGGGTAACCGACGACAAGGCCTGTGGCAAAATGGATTGTGTCGGCACCGTTCTTGATCATTTCTTCCGGTACGTATTCTACATTCCCGCCGGGACAACCGCCGCAGTTTGAGTAACCGACAAGCTGAACGTCCTCTTCCGGCTCATAGATTGAAAAGGCACCTGCTCGCTCCTTCAGTGCTCTGAAACACTTTCCGCCGCCGCAGCTTTGGTAGCGGGCACAGATAATAATGCCGATCTTTTTCATGATCCTGTACTCCCTTACAAAAAATTAATCTGAGAAAAATCGATTTTGCCTTCTTCGTCCGTAATGGCTTCATCGGCATGAACGTATTCGATTTTTCCAATGAACATTTCGTGAGATCCCGTGACAATGGAATCGACGATGGTGCATTCGATGTTGACAGGGCAGTCAGGCAGAATCGGCGCATTTACCGCCTTGCCATCCAGAAGCCTGACGTTTTTTTCGGCCAGCTTATCTCCGTCGCGCTTGCTGTGGCTGCCAAGATAATCAAAGGTATCCTGATAATGGCTGTCGACCAGATTCACCACGAAGCAGCCGGATTCCTTGATCAATTTGTATGAATACCGGGTCGGGACTATGCCGACCATGACCATGGGAGGATCGAAGCTGCAGTTGCAGCAATAGCCAACCGCGAGCACGTTGTTTTCTCCGTCCAGTCCCCGGCAGGATACCAGGACCGCGGGTGAACGCTGCAGGCAGGACCTCTTCTTCCCCTCTCTTTTTCCTTCAATTGCGTTTGTTGTACCCATGCAAATATCTCCTTGTTTATTATTTTTCACATTTATCCGCAGCTATCTGCCGCCTGGTGCTAAATCACTTCAGACACAGCTAAAAGCGCAATGCCTGACATCACCGCCACAACGGTCGAGTATTGCCACTGCGTCAGTTTCTCGTGCAGGAATATGCGTGAGAGCAGCACTGAAAACACGCTGTATGACGCGATAAGCGGCGCAACAATAATGGCGTTTCGAGACATCGCATAAACATAAAAGAACTGCCCGGTCGTCTCAAAAATGGCCGCTGCACCCCTGTTTTTTTCCGTGAATAGTTTGAACGGCTCTTTCTTTGCTTTCAGGTAAATAAAGGCAATGGCCGCGCACAGTAAAAACGTGAATTCATAGGCAAGCAGCGCCTGATCTTCGCCGATCAGGGTCAGTTCATCCAGATAAATCGCATCGGCGAATGTACCGAGTCCGTCTATGACGCAGTATAGAATCGGGAAGATGATGGCGATGAATCCCTTTCGGTATTTCTTGTCTTCATCACTTAAGATAAGCGTTTTGCCTGCCCTTCGTTTTTCGATCGCTGCAAGCAGGACTATTCCCAGCGTGATCAACGAGATGGCACCGATTTGCAGAACGCTCAGGGTATGAGCAAAGAAAAGAAAGATCAGAATGGCGGTAACGGCTCCCGATGAATTCTGAACGGGAGAGGAGATCGACAGCTCAATATAGCGGAGACCGTAATAGCCGATTGCCATCGACAGGATGTACAGGAAGGAGACGGGGAAATAAGTAAGCAGATATAGCGGTGAAAAGGCTATCTCGTTGATCAGCAAGAACGCAAATCCATGAAGTCCCATGACAAGGCCGACCATGATCACGGTTTTGATGTGGCTGAATTTGTCGTCCGGTACGGCGCCGTGCTTATAGAACAGATCGGCGAAAGCCCACGAAAGCGTCGTGAGCAGCGCATAAATCAGCCACATATCGCGTGACCTAGTGACCACGATGACGGCATGCCCCGCTTCACACCATGATCAGGCAAAAGGGATCTGTGCTTGCTTTTATTCACGACATCCCCTCGTTCAATCATCCGACGCCTCAGCAGAGGGTGTCGCGTAAAGGCAGACATAATCGTTCAGGCTGACGCTGAGCCTGGCGGCGATCATGGTGCACTTGGCTTTGAGAATGAAAAACAGGGGCCGCTGACAATCGGAAAGTGCCTCAAAATTCCCCTGGCCTTTGCTGATGACGATGTCAGAGCTTTCGAAAGCGGACAGAAACGCGGGGCTGCATTCAGCCAGAATGGCTCCGGGTGCCCCGCAGCCGGTCGAGATTACCTCGGCAAGATCATGGAGACCTGAATCGAGCGCGTCCTGCATTGTTGCATCATTTATGATCGGCTCGCTTCTGACGGCATAGACAACGTGAAGCGCGGCAAGCTGTTTGATCAAAAAACGATCAAAGACTGTCTCACCCGCGTTATCCCCGATGATCAGGATCTGTTTTGCTGTCGCCAAAGCGTCCTGCAGCACGCCGATGTCACAGACTGAAAATGCTTTGTTCAGTTCTGTTTCAAGGCCAGCTTCGATATCGACGTTCTGGCAGATGGCTGAATCGAGGATATTGCCTGTGGCCGCAATCTTCAGTGCCCAGTACAGTTTGTCCTGCTTTTGCTCCAGAAAGTGCGTGAGAAACGGTTCGGCCTTCTTGGCGGCGCGGATGTCTCGCGCCTTGATCGCGCTATATGGGTCGGACACGCCGGTGAGCTGCTTCACCACCTGATGCATGTCCCTGACAATGGCCGGCGAGCAGCTGTACTGCTTGTAATCCGCGAGTATCGCCACAGCCTTTTCCATGATCTTCGCCTGAATCTCCGCATCGTCAGTCGCCATGCGTGACGCCTCAAGCACCTGCCCCAGCACACACGGCAGGCAATCCAGGAATGTCTCCATCTGCCCCCCCATTTGTCAGTTTTGTTCAGTCCGGCCCATATGGGCACTGTAAAGCATAATCCGCTTGCGTCATGACTTTTGCAAATTGCGCCGGTAGAATGTTTTGCCCTCGTACGCGTACTCGATCAGTTTGCCCTCATCGATGAGTGTTGAAATGACCGACCGGTCCGCGTGTTTCCGCGCCAGCAGACTGTCGACAATATCATCGCGGATCGGGTGAACCGAGGCAATGCCCAAAATGTCTTCGGTGATATTGTCGGTGAAGAAGAAGCCTTCCTCTGCTTCGTCTCCCGTAATGCATGCCACATCGGCACCAGAAACGCCGCGAAAGATTGCGACGGCGCGCTTCAGGCTTTCGGTCGATGCTCGCCTGACTGTCGATTCCGCAGGAGGACGCGTGGGAACCAGAATATAGGCCTTTTTAGGATGGATCAATGCCAGCTGCTGTGCGATTCCCTCGAGGCACGCGTCGTCATCGTTGATGCCGTCCACCAGCATCGTTTCGGTCACGAGCGTCCCGCGATACACATTGGAAAACTCCAAAATGCCGCGCAAAACATCCCGATGCTTCAGCTTGCCGTGCGGTCTGTCGATTCTGCGCCATGTGTCTTCACTGGCCGCATCCATGCTGAGGGACACCCAGTCGGCCTCCATCAGGTCTTCCCTGACGTCATCCTGCCAGAGCAGCGAGGCGTTCGTGATGACCGCAATCTTCACACCAAGCGGCTTCAGCATCCTGATCGCTTTGCCCAGGTTCAGATCCAGCGTGGGCTCGCCGTCCGGAACAAAGGAGAAATAGTCAGCCGTTTTGTGTTCGCTTTCCAGCTGCTTCAGCTTGATCTGAGCCTCGCGGAAGATGTCTTCCGGCTGGTAGAACGCCTGCCTTTCCATCTGCATCTGAGTCGTTCTGCCAAGCTGACAGTAAACACACGAATAGGAGCAGGTTTTCGGCGGTATATTGTTGATGCCGATGCTTTGTCCAAGACGCCTCGACGGTATCGGTCCGTATACGATCATTTGACTTCAGCCTCCAATGTTTCAGCATTCCGATTGATGATGGTACCGGACACCGCCTTTTGGATGAACAAAATGCCGTCCAAGTGGTCCAGTTCATGGCAAAACACGCGGGCCAGGAAACCCTGGGCTTCCATGTCAACCGGTTTGCCGCGTTCATTTTGTGCGTGTACCCTGACCCAATCCGGACGCTTTACTTCCCCGTAGATGCCCGGGATGCTGAGGC